>CAMLOB010000100.1 GCA_946481475.1 uncultured Chlorobiota bacterium
TGAAGAGCCGACCGTTCAGGAAGGATTCGATGAGGAGAAGTTCGTTCCGAAAGGGGCGATAGCGTTTTTCGGTCTGCTGGCTCTTTTTATCACGATCTCGTGGTTCATCATGTACTTCGATCTGCTGAGGAGGGCATAAGCAATGGATAAACGGGAAAAGCGCATTCTCTTCGCATCGATCGGTCTGATGGCCTTCTTCTTCCTTGCGGTTATTCTGGCCGTCTCGGGGTTCGGCATCACGGTTCCGGACTGCATAACCGATCAGGAGCCGTTCACGACGTCAAAAGTGGTTCCGCTGGACGAAACACACTACGAAGTCCACAGCATCGCACGGATGTGGCGTTTTGATCCTCCGGTAATCGAAGTACCGGTCGGCGCACAGGTCGACATCTTTCTGACGTCGGCCGATGTCGTCCACGGATTCCAGATCGAGGACCGGGCCGTCAACATGATGGCCGTTCCCGGACAGATAACCGCCGCATCGGTGAAGTTCGACAAGGTCGGGAGATACCGCATCGTCTGTCATGAGTACTGCGGAGCGAATCACCACTCGATGGAGGGCGTGATCCACGTCCGACCGGCCGAAGACCTGGCAATCAAGACCGACACGAACCGTATCCCGGCCGCCGCAACGGTGACCGGAGGAGGGTCGGAACTATGAACGTCCGGGAAGCGGCTATGGCGCTGGATCCGAAGCTGAAGCGGCTGACGCTGATTCAACTGGCGATACCGGTGGGACTTCTGATCGTCGGTATCGGCGGGGGCCTCCTGCAGGCGTTGATGCGGGCAGGCATTATCCGGGCCGATTCGGCTCTGGGGCTGGAATATTATCAGGGTCTGACCCTGCACGGAATCATCAACGCAATTGTGTTCACGACGTTCTTTGCCGTAGCGTTCGGCAACGCGCTGGTCTCGTACGCCTTGAAGATGAGACTGAACATGAAGGTCGCCTGGATTTCCAACATCCTGATGCTTGTCGGAACGCTGATGGTCGCCGTCATGGTCTTTGCCGGAGAGGCATCGGTTCTCTACACGTTCTATCCGCCGCTGAAGGCCAATCCGGTCTTCTACGCCGGGCTTGCCCTCTTCGTCGTCGGCAGCTGGGTGGCGTTCTGGAACTGGATTCCGATGTATCTCAGGTGGAGACGGGAGAACCCCGGAGAGAAGACGCCGCTGGCGGTCGTGGGGATCTTCACCACGTTCATCATCTGGCAGATCTGTACGATCCCGGTCGCCTATGAGGTGCTGGTTCTCCTTCTCCCCTGGTCGCTCGGGTGGACCGACACGATCAACGTCGAACTGTCGCGGACGCTTTTCTGGTTCTTCGGACATCCGCTGGTCTACTTCTGGTTGTTGCCGGCGTATGTGATGTACTATTCGATGCTGCCGAAGCTTGCCGGAGGGAAGCTCTACTCCGATCTGGCCGGACGCGTCGTCTTCATGCTCTTTGTCATTTTTTCAATTCCGGTGGGAGCGCACCATCAGTTTACCGAACCGGGCATCGGCTCGGACTGGAAACTGCTGCATTCGTTCCTGACCTTCGGCGTGGTGATACCAAGCCTTGTGACCGCGTTCACGCTGGCCGCATCGCTGGAATATGCCGGACGGAAAAGAGGAGGAAAGGGGTTGTTCGGATGGTTCCGGACCCTCCCCTATTTCGATAGCGATCGCTATCTCTTCTCCTATCTCTTCGTCGGCCTGATCATCTTTATCGTCGGTGGAAGCACGGGGATCATCAACGCTTCATACAACATGAATCTGGTGATCCACAACACCTCCTGGATTCCGGGACATTTCCACCTGACGGTTGCCGGTCCGGTCTTTCTCGCCTTTATCGGCATGAGCCTCTATATGGTCGAGAAGATGACCGGCAAACGATCGAAGTTCAGGAAGCTGGCCGTTGCGGTCCCCTACATGTGGATCTTCGGCCTGTTATTCTTCTGCTTCTGTATGATGCGGGGAGGTCTGCACGGGTAGCGGAGAATTACTTACATGGGGATGACCTATCTGAATCCGGATAGTCCTCTCTACCGACCGGAATGGGAGTTCTATGTGACGCTGACGGTGATCGGCGGGATCATTCTCTTCCTGGCGATGCTTCTGTACTTCGCGATCTTTTTCGGAACGCTGATGGGGCAAAAGAAGGAGGAAGAGGAACTGGTCTTCCCCCTCTCGACCGCCTATCACAACGAACGGGCCGGAGTCTTTGCGAACTTCAAGCCCTGGGTGATCGGAGCGATCGTGCTGATCCTCCTCTCGTACATACCGGTCTTCATCGACGTCACCAGAAGCACGTCGTTCGGTGCGCCGGCCTACGATCCGCATCTGCCGGTTCCGGAGAATCAGACATCTGCCGTGCCGGATGCGAATGCGGGAACGGAGCAGACCGGAGAGGACGCCGGGACCTCCGGGGAGACGGGGGGCGGAACGGACGCGGGAGGGAATTAGGAGGATGGACCGTCGAATGAGCCTCCGCAGAGCCGCAGCAGCACGGCTGTTCGTTATCGGCATCTGTGTTCTTTGCATATCCGTTCTCGATTCGTGCGGAAACGATCCGGTCGTCGCCGACGGCGAATCCTTCCGGCTTCTGGATCAGGACGGAAAAGAAGTGCGGTTCCCGGATGACTTTCGGGGGAAAACCCTGGTGGTCGGTTTCATCTACACGAACTGTCCGACAGTCTGTGTGATAACGACCCATTCAATGGAACTGTTGAAAACGGAGCTTGGAGATCGGGACGACCTTCTGTTCGTCTCGATCTCCATCGATCCCCGCCGGGACCGACCGGAGGTTCTGCGGGATTTCGCCCGGCTTCGGGGGATCGACACCGAGCAGTGGCGGTTTCTGACCGGGTCGATCGGGTCGATCGACTCGCTCCGGAACACAATGAGCGTCTACGCCCGCAAGGGCTTTATCGAAACGAACGAGGACGGCAGCGAATACTACACGATCGATCACAGCGACGTGATCGCAGTGATCGACCGGGACGGAACGATCCGGATGAGATACAAGGGAACAGATCTTGATGTGGAGAAAGCGGCGGAGGAGATCAATGAGCTTCTGTAAATGTTTTGATGTTCGGCTTGTACCATTTCTCTTTTTTCTTATCGTTGCGGGCTGTTCCGAAACGAATCAGGAGAAGCCGGGAAAGGGAGCGACCGAAGGAGAGAATGCTCCGGCTCCAAGAGCCTGCCGATCAGGGTCGATCATTATTGAAGACCTCTGGGTGACGCCGACGGCCGCCGGAGGGACCGGAGGACTCTACGGCACCATCCGACTGGAGACCGAGGAAGGGGATTCGCTGGTGGAAGTGCTGAGCGATGCGGCCGAACGGGTGGAGTTGCACGAGATGGAAGCCGAAGGGGATCGGATGAAAATGATCAGGATGTCGGGACATCCGGGTTTTCGCAGAGGACGACCCCTGATCCTGGCTCCCGGAGGAAAGCACGGCATGCTGATCAACCTGAGACGCGAACTGCGCCGGGGAGACAGTCTTGAAATAGGATTCAGAACGGGAAGAGGAGATACGGTGCGCTGCATCGCGCTGGTGTCGGCCTCCTCCCCTGCAGTCGGACGGAGCACGAACGGACCGGGAGCAAAGCTCTACGCCCAGTACTGCTCGGCCTGTCACGGCGCCGACGGAGAAGGCCAGTCGGGGATTTTCCCTCCGCTGGCGGGATCGGATTTTTACGCGGACAAGGACCGGACAATCGACGCCGTTGTCAACGGTCTGCAGGGAGAGATCACGGTAAAGGGCGTCACGTACAACGGGATCATGCCTCCGTTGCCCGACTCATACGACGACCGGACCGTTGCAGAGGTCATCAATTATGTAGTCGGGAAGTTCGGAGAGGAAGCCTGGCAGACGACTCCGGAAGAAGTTGCCGGCATACGAGACAGAGACTAGAGGACGTTAGAACCGATATACAATTCCATGTGGGATTTTCCATTTCTGCCCGGTCAAGCGTCAACCTTTGCCGGCGAAGTCGATGCGCTCTACTTCGCGCTGGTTGGCGTCACAGCATTCTTCACTATCGCAATCTATGCGATGATCTGGTGGTTCTCTGTCCGCTATCGTCGCGGAAAGAAGGCCGACCGCTCGAACGCACCGACATCCAGCCACCTGCTTGAAGCCGCCTGGATCATTATTCCGCTCGGCATTGTCCTGGCAATCTTCGGATGGTCGGCAAAGATCTTCTTCGATCTCCGCACGCCGCCGAAAGACGTGATGCAGGTCCATGCCATCGGCAAGCAGTGGATGTGGAAGTTCGTCAACGAGGAGGGCAAGTACGAGGTCAACGAGCTGCACGTGCCGGCCGGACAGGCAGTGGAGATCCGGATGATTTCGCAGGATGTCCTCCACGACCTCTACTTCCCCGCCTTCCGGACGAAGCAGGATGTGCTGCCGGGTCGCTACACCACGCTCTGGTTCGAGGCGACAACGCCCGGCACCTATCACATGTTCTGCGCCGAATATTGCGGTCTGCTCCACTCGGGCATGATCGGCAAGGTCCACGTCCTTTCGCAGGATGACTACGACGCATGGCTGGCCGATGCGGGAAGCTCCGCTACGGCATCGAGCGGCGGCGGAACCGGCAACGCAATCGTCGACGGAGCAAAGCTCTTCGAGGAGAAGGTCTGCAATACGTGTCACAAGGAAGAACCCTCGGCAATCGCCCCCACACTGGTCGGAGTCTACGGCACGGAAGTGCAACTGGCCGACGGTTCGACAGCAACGGTCGACGAGGCGTATATCCGCGAGTCGATCAAGAATCCCCAGGCAAAGATCGTGGCCGGTTATCAGGCCGCCATGCCGACCTATGAGGGACAGATCTCCGAAGAGCAGATCCTCCAGTTGATTGCCTACATCAAGTCATTGAAATAAAGAAACAGGAATACATCGCAGTGGAAACCACGATCTCCAGCACAACGACCGCACCGCGAAGCGGGCATCCGGGACAGCCCGAGGCCGTCATGCCTGCAACGCACTTCATGAACGTGACCTACGGCCTGAAGTCATGGCTGCTGACGAAGGATCACAAGAGGATCGCCCTCCTCTACCTGTTCACCGTCACGCTGATGTTCGGACTGGGAGCCGTCTATGCCGCTCTGATACGTCTTGAACTTCTGACGCCCGGCGGAGATCTGCTGAGTGCCGACGCATACAACAAGGCGTTCTCGGCCCACGGCATCATCATGGTCTTCTTCTTCCTGATTCCGTCGATCCCGGCAATCTTCGGGAACTTCCTGATTCCGATCCAGATCGGAGCCAAAGACCTGGCCTTCCCCCGCATCAACCTTCTGAGCTGGTACCTCTACATTATCGGTGCCGGTCTGGCCATGACCGCCATCATCGCCGGCGGCGTCGATACGGGATGGACGTTCTATCCGCCGTACAGCTCGCAGTATTCGCAGAGTCACGTTCTGCTTGCCGGACTCGGGGCGTTCATCGCCGGGTTCTCGTCGATCCTGACCGGACTGAACTTTATCGTGACGATTCACAAGATGCGGGCTCCGGGCATGACCTGGTTCCGCCTCCCCCTCTTCGTCTGGGCACACTACGCCACCAGTCTGATCATGCTCCTCGGCACTCCCGTCGTCGCCATCACGATCCTTCTGCTTGCGGTTGAACGGGTCTTCGGGGTCGGCATCTTCGATCCGGCGATCGGCGGAGACCCGGTTCTGTTCCAGCACCTGTTCTGGTTCTATTCCCACCCGGCCGTCTATATCATGATCCTGCCGGCCATGGGTGTGCAGAGCGAATTGATCGCGGCCTTCACACGGCGGCGCATCTTCGGCTACAGCTTCGTCGCCTTCTCCAGTCTGGCAATCGCCATCATCGGCTTCGTCGTCTGGGGACATCACATGTTCGTCAGCGGACAGTCGATGTACGCCGGCCTTGTCTTCTCGATCCTGACGATGCTGGTGGCGATTCCCTCGGCGGTGAAGACATTCAACTGGGCCCTGACGATGTACAAGGGGTCGATCTCCTACGAGACGCCGATGATCTACGCGATCGGCTTCCTCGGACTCTTCGTGATCGGCGGTCTTACCGGCGTCTTCCTCGGAGCCATGGGTCTGGATATCCACGTCCACGACACCTACTTCGTGGTGGCCCACTTCCACTATATCATGGTCGGCGGTGCGGTGATGGGCTTCATGGGGGCGCTTCACTTCTACTGGCCGAAGATCAGCGGACGGATGTATCCGGACGGATGGGGGCGCCTCTCGGCGCTGATCATCTTCGTCGGGTTCAACCTGACCTTCTTCCCGCAGTTCATCGCCGGCTACCTCGGTATGCCGCGTCGCTACTATATGTACGATCCGGATTTCCACATCTGGAACCTGATGTCCTCGGCCGGGGCGTCGATTCTGGCGATCGGCTACATGATGCCCCTGTTCTACATGATCTGGTCGTGGAAGTACGGGCGTCCGGCCGGACCGAATCCGTGGGGAGCCAAAGGACTGGAGTGGACGACGCAGTCGCCGCCGACGACCTTCAACTTCGACGAGACGCCGATCTGGAACGAGGAGGCCTACGACTACGATCCGGAAGAGGCCGAGAGGGAGTATGAAGAGGAATTCGGAACGATCAACTAAGTAATCAAGGAGCATACACGTGTCGCACGGTCACACGCACTCACATCCGAAAGGACTTGTTCATCATTTCGATGACCTGAATCAGCAGAAGGAGGCGGCAACGCTCGGGATGTGGGGATTCCTCATCACGGAAATCCTCTTCTTCGGCGGACTGATTACCGCCTATATCGTCTTCCGCGGGCTCTATCCGGAGGTCTTCCTCTACGGAAGCCATGAGCTGGACTGGAAACTCGGAGGCCTGAACACGCTGGTCCTCCTCTGCAGCAGTCTGACGATGGCCTTCGCCGTCCACGCCTCGCACGAAGGGAAATCGAAGTCGGCCTTCAACTATCTGGTCCTGACGATCATCTTCGGATCGGTCTTCCTCGTGGTGAAGTACTTCGAGTACAAGGCGAAGGTGGACCACCACCTGATTCCGGGGACGGCAAGCTTTACCTTCACCGAGGGGGGAGTCGACGCCGGGGAGGCGCAGATCTTCTTCTTCCTCTACTTCGCCATGACCGGCGTCCACGCCCTTCACATGATTGTCGGTATCGGTCTGGTGGCCTGGATTGCGGCGAAAGTGCGGAACAACGCCTTCACCAGCGAATACTACAGTCCGGTGGAGATGACCGGACTCTACTGGCACTTCGTCGATATCGTCTGGATCTTCCTCTATCCTCTGCTCTATCTGATCGACCTGACGAAGGCCGGAGGAGGAGAAGGAGGTCATGCGTTGCTGAATCTCGACGCCGTGATAAAACTGCTTGGGTGACCGGAGTATCCGGTGACGGCGTCACGCTTTTGAATTCTGCATTTTTCATTTTGCACTTTCTTCCATGGCTGAAGCACATATCACAAAGAAAAAGTACTGGCAGGTCTTTGCCATACTGATGATCCTGCTCTTCCTGACGGTCTTTGTCGCCTATCAGCACATCGACCCGTGGTGGGCCATCATCGTGGCGATGACGATCGCCATTATCAAGGCCGTGCTCGTGGTTCTCTACTTCATGCACGTCCGCTACAACAGCAAGCTGACCTGGCTCTTTGTGATCTCCGGGTTCTTCTGGCTTCTGATCATGATCGGCATCACGCTGACCGATTACAAGACGCGCGACTGGGACCCGGTCGGATATCCGGAGCTTCCGGACACCTACTCCTCTCCCTACGGCGTCCCGGCCAGAATGTATCCGCAGAACGAAGCGGGAGCCGCAGGAGACGGAACTCATGGAGAGGCGGAGGAGACCGACGCCGACAAGGAGGCCGCAACGGAAGGGCATTAGAGTCGGGGAGAAGCCGGCCTTCAACAGGACGAAATCTCTGAAGAGGGAGAATGGAGTTTTCCGTTCTCCCTTTCTTTCTTCATCGCCGATGATGACCTGCCCCGGAGCAGGCTCTCGCAGCAACCGTATCCGTTTGCCGGGATAGATGGCGAACATCCATCTCCGGAGGGGAGGCCATTCCGCACCGATTATTCTCTCCTCTTCCCGGCATTTGAGTCGTTCCCTCCCCTCTCTTCGACTCTTCTTTTTGCATTTTGGCTTTTTCATTTTGAATTTCTCCCCCCGAACCTCGAACTTCCCTCTTCGGTTCTCTCTTTTATAATGTTGACTTTTTCATTTTGAATTTCCCATCGTGAAACTTGCTCTTCTCTGGCACATGCACCAACCCCCCTACCGATCCGGGAAGGACTATCTGCTCCCCTGGACACGGCTGCACGGAACAAAGGATTATCTGGACACGGCACGGGCACTGGAGCAGTTTCCCGAGGTGCGGGGGACGATCAATCTGGTCCCTTCCCTTCTGCTGCAACTGAAGGAATATGCCTCCGGAGACGTGAACGACCGGATTCTGCACCTGACGCGCAGGCCGGCATTTCTGCTGAAGGATGAAGAGAAGATCGAGATCGTGAAGGGGTTCTTCCAGTGCAACGTCGAACGGATGGTCCTCCCCTATCCCCGTTACGCGGAGTTCTACCGGAAGGTCGGTGAGTTCGACGACGAACCGTCGCCGGAAGCCGTCGCCTCCCTTTCGGTGCAGGACTGGCTCGACCTGCAGGTCTGGTACATGCTGACCTGGATCGGCCCGTGGGCTCGGGAAGAGAATCCTCTGTTTGAAGAACTGATGGAGAAAGGAGAAGGATTTCTCGAGCGCGAGAAGCTGCGACTGATCGACGCGTCGCTGGAGTTGATCGGCCGGATCATCCCTCTCTGGAAGGAGCTTCAGGAATCGGGACGGATCGAGCTGTCGGTCTCCCCCTTCTATCACCCGATTCTTCCGCTGCTGATCGACCTGAGATCGGCACGGGATGCGATGCCGGAAGTCGAACTCCCGGAGGCGCGCACCGGCTGGCGTGAGGATGCGTCGCTGCAGATCGGCGGGGCGATCCGCTACTTCTCCGAGGAGTTCGGCGTCGCTCCGAACGGCATGTGGCCAAGCGAAGGGAGCATCAGCCGGGAGACGCTGGAAGTTATTCGGCGGAACGACCTGCGGTGGACCGCGTCGGACGAGACGGTCCTGAACAATTCGCTGGGAGAGGAGGCATTCCCCCTCTCCCATTGCTTCCCCTGGACCTTCGCCACGGCATCGGGCGATCTGCATCTCTTCTTCCGCGATCACCAGCTTTCAGACCGCATCGGCTTCGTCTACTCCTCATGGGATCCGAAAGAGGCGGCAGAGGACTTTGTGGGAGAGGTGTTGAAGCGTCGGGATCGTCTGGTGGAGATGTGGGGAGAAGAGATTCTGGAAGAGGCGGTCCTGCCGGTGATTCTCGACGGAGAGAATTGCTGGGAGTATTACCGGGAGAACGGTCGTCCGTTCCTTGAAGCTCTCTACGGCAAACTGTCGCAATCCGATGAGATCGAGACGGTGACGTTCAGTGATGTGGTGGAGGGAATCGGCGCGAATGAGAAACGACGACTGAAGGAGATCAAGGCCGGAAGCTGGATCGGCGGGAACTTCAGGATATGGATCGGAGACACGGAAGAAAACCGGGCCTGGCAGGCGCTGGCCGACGCGCGCCGGATGCTGATGGAAGCCCGCGAAGCGTTGCCGAACGACCGGTTCCACGCCGCCTACGAGGAGCTGCTGGCGGCCGAGGCCTCCGACTGGTTCTGGTGGTACGGCGACGAGAACACGACGGTGAACGATCCCCTTTTCGACCGGCTCTTCCGCGAGCATCTCAGGAATATCTATCGGATCGCCGGAGCCGAAGCGCCCTCCGGTCTGGACGAGCCGATTCGCCACTACACCGGCCGCTGGGGGCATGGGGGAGCAATGCACCGGGCCGAGTACACTTCGTGATTTCTTCGTGGTAAGGATCAGAATTACCACAAAGGCACCAAGGACACGAAGAATCACAAAGGATTGGCCTTGGTGATTTCTTTGTGCCCTTCGTGTCTTTGTGGTGAATCTTCAACGGCACGAAAGCTTTACCGCAAAGACATCCGC
>CAMLOB010000101.1 GCA_946481475.1 uncultured Chlorobiota bacterium
GTGGACGAGTTGCGGAAAGCACAGTGCATCCGTCCGTTTTTGAATGTTGCATTTATCATTTTGAATTCCCTTGTTCTCCGGAACAAGAACCGCGTGCCTATGAAACGTATTCTCTTCCTCCTGCCCGTTCTGTTCCTGGCTACGGTGTTCCATGTGCGTGGACAGATCACCGGTTGCGACCGTGATCCTTCCTGTACCGGCAACATGCTGACGATGGACGTCACCAGCGGACGGACGGCGGAGTTTGTGGATATCGACACGCGGAATCCCCTTCGTAATCTCAGCACGGCAATCACGTTCGAGGCCTGGCTGCTGCCGGGAGAACAGCCGGGACGGCGGCAGTTTGTGGCGGGTCTGTGGGGACCGAATCAGGACAACAACGATCAGTGGGTGGTCTACATCGAGGATACGGAGATCACATTTGAACTGAACCATCCCGATTTCAATCTCGGATCGGTCGACAACACGATCGTCAAGGCCGATGTGCCGAACCTCTACACGCGAGGCTGGGTCCACCTGGCGGTAAGCTGGGACGGGACCACGACGAAAGGAAGGATCTACATCGACGGGATACGAGTTGCCGAGGACTCCAACGCAACCTATCCCCTGACGCAGCTCAACCCGGTTACGCGGAACAATCTCTTCACGCAGCTCGGCAGCACCAACGCACTGTACGACAACGAGAACCGCTACCGTTCGTTCCTCGGGAATATGGACGAGGTCCGGATCTGGAACCGATCGCTTACCGATCAGGAGATTCGTTGCCGGCATATCCTTTCGCTGCGGGGGAACGAGTCGGGACTGATTCTCTACTACCGCTTCAACGACAACCGGAACACGTCGACGCTCTGCGACGCTTCGGGGAACGGTCACACCGGACGCTTGAGAAACGGCATCACGCTCGATACGAATCTGAGAGTAATGCCGCCGACCTACACGGTGATCCCGGCGGCGATCAACACGCCGCTGAACTGTACGGCCGACACAACGTTTACCTTCCGGCTGACCGATACCTCCTTCTGCGGATCAAACGTGACGCTGGAGATGATCGGTCGGGACAGCGCCCTCTTCCAACTTTCAACGACATCGTTGAACCTGACGCAGAACAATCAGCGGACGGTGACCCTTCGACTGAACGCGCAGATCACCGGAGATATCGAGGCGACGCTCCGGGTTCGGGGAACCGACCGATGCAACGCCGCATACGACGTTCCGATCAACTTGCAGCGCACCACGGAACTCTCCTATTCAAAACCGCGCATCGAGTTCGACACGCTCTACGTCGGCTGTCTCGAGCAGACCTTTACCGAGGATACGATCGAGATCTGCAACACGACCGGACGGTCGATGCAGATACGAAACGCGAGCAACAGCGACAGAACGAACTTTTCGGTCAGACCCGAGAACCCGTCCCGTCCCTGGCCCCTGACGCTGGCTCCGGGGGAATGCTGGCGGGTGATCGTCCGGGTCAATCTGCTGGACACCACCCGAACGCTCTACGATACGCTCCGGATCGAGAGCGACGACAGGTGTCCGGGAAGCGGCATCGTTCCGATGCAGGGACATTCACAGGATGTGATCGTCCTGCTGAATCCTTCCGGTCCGGGTCGGCTGGACCAGCCGGGAGTCGAGGTCGATTTCGGAAGCGTCTGTCCGAACCAGATCAGCGACGTCCGTCTCTACGAGTACCGAAACTTCGCATCCGACACGGCATTCATCGACTCGATCTATTTCGGCACAACCGAATTCTTCGCACGCAGACGGGCCTACCCGCTGGTGATGCCCCCTCTCTATGCTTTCCAGGCCGACTTCATGCGCTTCCGTCCGACGAGCGGCGGGAACAAGTTCGATACGCTCTTCGTCCGGGGTCGCTACCGGGGATGCACCATCGTCAAGAAATTCGCCGTCAGGGGCTACGGCATCAATGTCGACAACGGATTCGATCAGCCCTCGGTCGACTTCGGGAACATCACGATCGGAAAGACGGCGCAGAGGACGGTGAACGCCTTCAACAACGGGGACAACACCAGATTCACCGCCTACCTGAAAGTGGGTGATGTCTTCCGCATCACGTCGACAAAGAGCTTCCAGCTCAATACGGGAGGGCAGCAGCCGGTCACCGTCGAGTTCCGTCCGCGCGAGGCGATCACCTACTACGACACGCTCTGCATCTTCGATCAGCAATGTCTGGGAACCACCTGCATTCCGATCAGCGGCACCGGGGTCTTCGATGCCCTTGCGTTCGAGCCTGCCTTCCTCCTTCTGGAAGATGTCGTCGGATGTGAGTGCAAACGGGATACCGTCCGGGTCGAAAACGTCTCGGGAGGTCCGCTGACGATCATCGGACAGCCGACGTCCGGTCTGGTGGACGCGAACGGCAAGATGCAGATCGTCGGATCGTTCCGGACCGGCGTCATCAATCCGGGAGAGGAGTTCGAGTATATCGTCGAATACTGTCCGAACGACCTGACGACCGACCGGGCCGATCTCGGCTACATCCACCTTGAGTTGACCGACGGGCAGATCTACGAAATTCTGGTCCGGACCTCCAGCGTCGTCCCCCGGCTCTTTGTGGAGCCGCTGACCGCCTTCGGCATCGTGGAGGCGGGCTGGCAGCAGGAGCAGCGGGTGCTGGTGGAGAACATCAGCATGGTCCCGATCAACGTGACCAATATCAACCTCCCCCCCGGCTACGTCCTGCTCGGCACCACACCGGCTCTGCCGACCGTACTCGGTCCGCGCGACTCGCTGTGGGTGGATGTGGAGTTCAGACCGACCGATGAAATTTCCTACAACGGACAGATCGTCGTGGAGACCGATTCGCCGTGTGACATCGACTTCAGGGGAGACTTTGAGGGGACCGGCAAGATCGTCCGGCTCGACGTTCCGGTCACCTTCATCAACTTCGGCCTGAACAAGCCCTGCGAGTGTACCGAGCGGGAGATTCCTCTGCCGAACAACAGCGACTTCATTCCGATGTCGGTCGATTCGATCTGGATCGATGCCGGAGGACTGGCGAATGCAAACCCGACGTACTATTCGTGGCGTTCGAAGCGGACGGGGAATTCCAACACCCCCTATCAGATTCCGCCGAAGACGACCGACACGCTGGTGATTACCTTCTGTCCGAGCGGACCTTCGGACACATCGCAGATCGTTCACAACGCAAAGATCCATATCGCCGCAAGCGGGACCGATTCGCGGGGCGTGCAGATCTGGAACGAGGAGTTCGCCACGACGATCAGTGGCCGACGAGAAATTTTCTTTGTCTCGAACAGAGGGAACAACATCGTCAGCTTCGGGCGTCCCCGGACGGTCGGAACGACGACGAATTCCAACGTGCAGATCACCGTCCCGGATCAGTTCCTGAACCCGAGCGGCGACAGTCTGATCATCACGAACGTCCGGTTCGAGCCGGACGACCGGGTCTTCACCGCTCAGGCAAGCACCGGCGCTCCCCTCCCCTGGGTCATCCGTCGCGGACAGACCTTCCGGATCAACCTGACGTTCTCCCCCCGCGCACCGAGGACCTACACGGCGAAGATGGTCCTGGAGTTCGCCCATCCATGTGCGGGGATCGACACGACGATTACGGTAACCGGCGCGGGCTACGCATCGAACCGCGGATGGGAAGTGGCGATCGACACGGCCCGCCCCATCAGTATACGGGATACGTTCTTCCTGAGCACGTGCGACACGCTGATGATTCCGGTGGCCGCCTTCCAGCAGATGCCGCCGGAGCAGGAGGTGGTGGACATCCTCTTCCACGTCGATTACGACACCAACTCGCTGATGCCGCTCGATGTGATCTCCCCACACACGACCAACACAAGCCTTGTCGATACCGGCGACGGCTCGTGGATTGCGGTACGGGACATGTGGAATCTGCCGGCCGGAGATTTCGCCTACGTCCGCTATCTGATAAAAGGAGGACCGAACGCTTTTGCAATCCGGCTGGATAACTTCGACTACGACAGTGATTCGCTTGTCGAGTATCGCTACATCACCGACGGCGACATCGCCTGGGTGATCGTCGACGAACCGTTGATCGCGATTGAGGGATTGACCGATTTCGATACGGTGCTGGTGAAGACCTGCGAGGATCAGGATGTGGTCGTCTGGAATCCGGGGAACCTGCCGGTGCAATTCGATTCGCTTGCACTGCCGAAAGACCATCGGATCAGCGTGAGCAGCGCGCCGATACCGGCGACGCTTCAGCCGGGAGATTCCCTCTTCCTGACGGTCAGCTACTGTCCGACCGACGAAGCGTTCAACGACACGCTGCTTCCGGCATTTGCGACCGCTCCGTGCGTTATCAGCGATTCGGGCAGGATACGGAGCATCGGGTATGCCCCGCCATGGCCGATCCGACTGGAGATTGTGGAAGACCCGGTGATGGGGATTATCGCCGACACGGTACAGGTGACGATCCGGACCGACCGGTACATGCCGGTTGCGCCGATCGATCTGAGTTTCCGGCTGGACTACAACCGTCGGGCGTTGCAGTTTGCCGGGATAGAGAGTCCGTACACGACGGCGGTGCAGGCCGTGCAGACGCAGAACGGATTGCAGGTGACGATACCGGGGATCGACAGCATCGAGGCGGGAGTGCTGGCGACGCTCGACTTCGTCTTCGCCGTGCCGGATACGGCCGTGACACAGATGTTCCTGAGCGTCGCGCGGGAGGATTTCAAGAGCGACTCGATTTTCTTCGTCAAGCCGGTTCCGACCGGAGATACGAGCAATGTGCAGGTCGATCCGCGATGCAACATCACGACGCTGGACTTCCGGGAAGGACTCTCCAACAAGATCTCGACGCCGACGCCGAATCCGGCCGGAGACCGGGTCTCGCTGGAGGTGGAATTCTTCGAGGACGCAGCGGCGCGACTGGTTCTCTACGATGCCGCCGGACACGAAGTCCTTCGTCTTCTTCCCGGAACGGAGGTTCTGCCGGGGGGACGCTACCGGCTGGAGTTCGACGTATCCGATCTGCCGTCCGGCGCATATTTCCTGGTCTTCCAGGCAAGAAAGTTCCACGCAACCGAAGGATTAAGAATCACCCGGTAGGTTCATGGCGCACCATGAGCCACCGCAACAGACACCGACAACACCGTCCATCATTCATCCGAAATCGGATACCTGAACACATGACATCCGGCCTCACACAACATATCGCACGCACGTTCCTTACAGGATTGCTTCCCGGCTTCCTGCTGCTGTTGACCTCTTCAAGCAATCTTTACGCCCAACTCCCCGACACGAGCGCTCCCCGAAAACTGGAGAAGGTCACCTTCCGCGCCGGAATCTACGGGGCCTATGCCTTCAACATGCACCGGACCGAGGCGAACGTCTTCATCGGCGGTGCCGAGTGTGGTGCGTTCGGTGACGGAAACGGACAGGGATTTTCGGTCGGGGGATTTGCGGAGATACCGGTGCTGGAGAAGATGCTGGACCTCTACGCTTCGGTCGGTTTCGCCGCACGTGGAGGAACGCTTGGAGAGGCGGTGGTCGGCGGACTGCCGATTCTGGATCCGAACACGGATGAGTATACCACGCTGGAGCGGGAACATTCCTACACCGCCTCGCTGAACTATCTGCGGACCGAGTTCGGTGTCCGCTTCACGCTCCCCTGGTTCCCCCTCTATCTTCGCGGGACCGCGGCAATCGACTTTCCGCAGGGGACGACGTTCGAGCAGAAGGAAGAGATCCTCTCGCCGCAGGGAGTCGTCTATCCCGAAACGAACACAACGGAACGTCCGGTTGCCGAAGGGGATCTTCAGGATCCGGAATCTCTTCTCTCGGCTTCGGGAGGGATCGGCTACGATATCCCGCTGAGCACGCGACTGAGCATTGCGCCGGAAATCTCCTACTACCATCCGTTCAACGATGTGGTACTGAACCGACCCTGGACGATTGCCTCGGTGCAGGCAGGAGCGGCCCTCCGCTGGAGCTTCGGTCCGCTGGAGAAATCTCCGGAGGGGCCGGAACCGCCCCGTCCGCCGGTTATGGAACCGGTAGAGCCGCCGAAGCTTGCCGTGCCGGTGGCCCACCTGAACGTCTCCTCTCCGAAACGGCTGTCGGTGGTTCGGACAATCGTCACCGAGACGTTCCCGATTCTCCCCTACATCTTTTTCGACAGCGGCAGCAATGCGATCCCGGGCCGATACAGACAGCTTCGTCCGGGAGAGACGGCAATGTTTGATGAAGAGGCGGTTTCGTGGCGTTCACTGGAAGCGTATCACGATCTGCTGAATATTCTCGGACAGCGGATGCGGGATGATGAAGCGATTGCGATCACGGTTAACGGGACAACGGACGGACGAGAAGCAGGAACGCCGGCCGAGTTGACCGCACTGGCCAGGAACAGAGCCGAATCGATCAAGGAGTATTTAACCGACACGTGGAGTATCGATCCGAAGCGGATCACCGTCACAACGAGCGGAAGACCGCAGTATCCGTCGAGCGAGGTCTATACCGAAGGGTTCGAGGAGAACCGGCGGGTGGAAATCTCCTCGAACAGCCCGGAGGCGATCCGACCGATCATCCACAGACGCTTCAACGAATATTCCTACCAGCCCGAACGGTTCGAAATGGAAATGAGCGCCGAATCGCCGAACGGTATCTCCAGTTGGAAACTGCAGGTGAACTCCGGTCCGAACGAAGTCTTCTCGCAGGCCGGGGAGGGTCCGGTGCCGCCGATGTTCCGCACACCGATCACACAGGAGATCGCCGAGCGGATCGCCTCCGGCATATCGGGTCCGGGCGAACTTGAGACGACCCTGACGGTCAGGGGACGGAACGGACTGACCGATACGAAAGAGGTTGCGATCCCGACCAACGTGGAACTGAATCCGTTCGAGGTGAGCCGCCTGAGCCTGATCGTGTTCGACTTCGACAAGTCGGAGATCACGCAGGGGAACAGGACGATGGTGAAGTCGTTCGTGGCCGACGCGCTGAAGGAGGGATCGACGATGACGATTGTCGGCTCCACCGACCGGCTCGGAGAACTGGAACACAACAAACATCTGTCGGCCGCACGGGCGGAGACGGTGAAGGGGATCATCACCAGCGATGCCCCGGATGCCGCGATCACCAACGTCGAAGGGGTCGGGCCGAAACTCCGCTACGACAACAGTCTGCCGGAGGGACGGTATTACTGCCGGACGGTGACTGTGGAAGTGAAGACGCCGATTGAGGAAGGGCTGTAGAACTGCAAGGCTGAAACAACAACCAATCAGCACGATCATGGCAAAAGCATTTTCCGTCGCGTCGTGGAACGTGGAGCATTTCGGGGCTGCCGGTTCGGCGAAGAAGCCGACAAAGCCGATTGAGCCGATCATCGAGTATCTGGCGCAGCAGAACGCCGACGTCGTCGCCCTCTACGAAGTCAGAAGCTCGACCGTCTACGCCCCGCTGGTCGACGCGATGCCGAGCTATCAGTTCCACATCACCGAGGGACCGCAGACGCAGGAGATTCTGATCGGCGTCCGGAACCGATTCTCGGGATTCGTCACGCAGAAGCTGGAATTCAAGTCGAACGATCCCGGGCTTCGTCCCGGCGTGCTGCTGACGCTGAAGATTGACGGCCAGTACTACCCCATCCTCTTCCTTCACCTGAAAAGTCTGACCGATCCGAGAGGGTTCGGTCTGCGGGACGATATGCTGCAACTTGCCCTGAAATTCCGGATGGTCCTCGACAAGGCGGCCGGCGGAAAATCGAACTTTCTCTTCGTCGGTGATCTGAACACGATGGGACTCGATTATCCCTACGTCGATCACGACATCACCGGCGAACAGGAGATCGCCGAGCTGCAGCGGCGGGCGAAGCACTACACAAAGAAAATGCGGGTGCTGGAGAAGAACCGGCCCCATAGCTGGTGGGGAGGATCGAACTCGAATCTGGGACCGAGCAATCTGGATCACGTGGTGGCGGCCGATCACCTGACGTTCAAAAAATTCGGGAATGCCGAGGTCGACGTCCGGGGCTGGCCGCAGGAGGTGACGCCGGAGGCGAAGGATGCGTGGGCGGCGAAGTATTCGGATCATGGGCTACTGTACTTCGAGGTGCAGAAAGTCTGATCGGAACCGGATCGACTCCCGCACTTTTTTCCACCTCCCCCGTAACCTTTCCGCCGGTTTCCGGACTCTTATTGCCGTCATCGCCTGTGTATACTCCCGGCAAATCATTTTGCGAGAGAATTATAGCCCGTTTTCTACTATAGCTCGATGATTCCAAGCAAACGGCACTTGCAATCTCATTGGCCGGGAGTATATCAGGCAACGACGACCGTAAACCCGAACTACACCAGATTGAAGACCGCCATGAAATCGATGTTCCGTCCGCACCTTTCGATCATTGCAGGACTTATCCTTTTCTCCCCCCTCTCCCAAACTCCCCTCCACGCCCAGCTCTACGTCGAACCGGCATCCGATGGGATCGACGGGGCCGATATCCTTTGCTTCGAGAAGACGGCCGATGGGGATCTGCTGGCCGGGACCGACCGGGGGATGTGGCGTCTGCCGCGCGCGGGGGTGGAGTGGGAGCGGGTAGAGTTCTCCACCGCCGTCTACGTCATCAAACGTCTTGCAACCGGGACGCTCCTGTGCGGCGCATCCAACGGCATTTTCCGAAGCGACGACAACGGTCAGACCTGGACGAAGCGGTTCAACGTTCCCGGCACCGGAGTTTTTGCCGAGAACGAGGAGGGGACGATCATCGCCTTCGACCGCGAAGGCTCGGTCAGCACACGCAGCTTCTACTACCGCTCCACCGATGACGGAACGACCTGGGCAAGCTTCCGGGTCGATTACGGAACGCTCTTCAACACCGGCGTGGTCTGGCTCGGAAATCGCCTCTTCAGCGGATCGACCGAAGGGGTCCGCGTCTCGACGACCGGCGCCGAGGAGTGGGAGCTGACCTCGATGACCGAACCGGTCTCACGCATCATCAAAACCGGCGACGGCACACTGGTGGTGGTGGCCGGAACGATCAACGTCGAGTCCCGCATCTACGAATCGCGCGACAGCGGGGCGACGTGGCAACTTGCCGATTCGATTCCGGGGACGTTCGATGCTCCGTACAGAAGGATCACCCATTTCGGTCCCGGACTGAAGAACGATTATTACATCGGAACCATCTCACGCGATCCCGACGACGGATGGAACGGCATCCGGCGAAGGAATGTCGGTGAAGAGGGATGGGAGACCGTTTATATATCTCGCGGAATCAGCGGCATGAACTTCGCACTCGATGGTCTCTGGGTGGGGGCGAACTTCAGGGCGTGGCGGAATGAAGGACCGAGGTGGCAGGATCACAGCAGAGGACTGAAAGATCTGGATGTCGACCGGATTCTCCACGACAGCCGGGGGAGATTGTTCACGAAAATCCGGGATGAAAAGATCACGATTGAGGGGACGACAACCTACGCCCTCTATCGTTCGGACGACAACGGAGCCCACTGGGAGAGGATCGTCGGTGATCTTGCCGGTGTTCGCATCCATGTCGACGGATTCGACAACGTCTACGCACACCGGGACACGCTCGTGACCGTCTCCGACGGTCAGGGGAATACGTTCGAACAGCGTCGAACTCACAGCATCGTCTCCACCGACGGAGGGGAATCGTGGAGGACGCTCCATCCCGCCTATGCCGTCACCGAGGTCACGACGAGCGAGGAGATCCTGACCGGCGGGGAGGGTGTCATCGTGGCGGAACTCGAAGACTACGACAGCTTCGCCCCCCGTCCCGTCCCCGATCTGGCCATCTCCAGAGACCGGGGCCGAACGTGGGTGCGGATGAGCGATGAGGGGAGACCGTGGCAGGATCCCCGGAACAGTCCCTATCCGTTGACGGCAACGATTGCGGCAAATGGAGATATCATCTACAGCACGGTCAGTTCAAACAACGGAGCGCCGGATAAAGGGAAGGGAATCTACCGTATCGACGCCGACTACAATGTCTAGAAGCTCTCTGGTGCGTTCGTCGCCGGCGATCTGCGGACGTCCGCAAACGGCG
>CAMLOB010000102.1 GCA_946481475.1 uncultured Chlorobiota bacterium
ACACCGGCAGCCGGGCACAACCACTATGGACACCGCCCTCGTTTCAATCCTTGCACTGATCGCCGCAATCCTCGTCGGGGTCTGGCGGAGCGACATCAATATCGGCGTCGTCTCCCTGGCCTTCGCCTTCGGCATCGCTCTGTTCAGTCCGGAACTCGGCGTCGGCGAGGTCTCCGGCTTTCTCCCCTCCGAACTGATCCTGATGCTGATCGGCGTCACGCTGACCTTCGGGATGATCCGGGCAAACGGCACGCTCGACCGGATGGCGGCCCGGGCAGTCTTTGCAGCCCGGAAGTATCCGGCCATCCTCCCTCTCTTCTTCTTTCTTCTCACGTTTGTTCTCTCGGCTATCGGTCCCGGCAACATCGCTGCAACTGCTGTGATCGCCCCGATCGGCATGGCGGCCGCATCACGTGCCGGCATCAGTCCGATGCTGATGGCAATTATGATCTGCACCGGAGCAAACGCCGGAGCTTTCTCCCCGGTAGCCCCGACCGGCGTCATCAACACCGGACTGCTGCGGGATATCGGCATCACCGATCCGGACGTCCCCCTTCAGGTCTTTCTCGGTGCCGCCGGACTGCAAACGCTGACGGCGTTGTTTGCCTGGGCGCTCTTCGGCAGGAAAAGGAAAGAGAAGGAAAATCATCTTCTTGAGGAGTGGATTGAAGCGCAGTCGCAAGAGGAATGGAACAGAACGGATTACCTGATGATGGCGGCGATCCTCCTGCTGCTGATCGCCGTTCTGGTCTTCGACGTCGGGATCGGTCCGGCAACGATCATTCTTGCGCTGCTGCTGGCTCTCTTCAGGATCGGAGACCTGGAGAAAGGGATCAGGGAGATTCCGTGGGGGGTGATTCTGCTGATCGGCGGCATCTACGTCCTGATCAACGTGATGCAGGCAACCGGAGGGATCGAACGGGCAACGGCGATGATGACGAAGTTCGGTTCACCCGAGATCGTCAACGGGATGCTTGCCTTCACCACCGGTGTGTTGTCGGTCTTCAGCAGTTCCTCCGGCGTGGTGATGCCCCTCTACATCCCCCTCCTCCCCTCACTTGCCGAAGGGTTCGGCGTCACCGACATCGTCTCGATGGCGATCGCCGTCGACATCGGTTCGCACATGGTCGATGTCTCCCCCCTCTCCTCTCTCGGCGCACTCTGCATCGCGGCCGTCATGGATAAGGAAGAGCGGGAACGGCTCTTCCACAAACTTCTTCTCTGGGGTCTGGCCATGGGAGTGGTCGGGGGAGTGCTGGCGTTTCTGTTTCTGGATTTGATGTGAGGGATTCGCAGGAACCATTATTCCCTGTGCAAAGAACCCAGGACCTGTCAAACAACCACTTTGCGACGTTGCCAACTTAATCGTACAACGGCCTCTCATCGGAGAAGTGGAGTCCTACAACTCCCTCATGATATCCTACCAGAACCCACGGCGTCGCCTCGGCATCGAACGTTCCGGAGCGCGCGGCACGATCATTGACGACGACATTGACCGTGTGCCGGCCCGGCGTGACCGACAGATCGATGATCTCGGCAACTCCCAGCAGGTGATTGGTCGAAGCGTTCCCGTCAAACACTTTGCGACCGTCGATGGTCACCCGGACATGGTCGTTATCGAAGATTGCCTGCAGGTGGACCGATACCGGAACATCCTCCTGTTCGGTGCAGTGATCCGAACAACCGGAAAGAAGAATGAGGGCCGAGCCGACCAGCACAAGAGAGAAGAGCGGATGGAGTAGCTGTTTCATGAATCTGATCTCCGGATCGAGTGAACATGACATCGGTTTCAATACGCCTGGAAGAACCGACGTGCCGGAGAGTTGTTTCATCCTTTGTGGTCTCTTGGTGCCTCCGCCGTGGCGGATGACCTGGTGTTGAAGTACGATAACGCTCTCGTGGTACTTCAACACAAAGGCACGAAGGACACAAAGATCCACCAAGGCCGGAGAAACCGGTTTGCATTCTACCCGCCGATGTTTTAATGGTCGGTGGATCCTTCTTTCAACAGTTCCGGGAACTTCTCCTGGAAGCTTCTCAGGCGGGGAATCGAGACGTTCCGGATATAGCGGTCCTCCGGATGGAGTCGTTCGTAGTTCTGGTGGTAGTCCTCGGCGACCCAGAATTTTTTGAAGGGGACGATCTCGGTGGCGATCGGCTCGTCGTATGCTCCGGACTCCTCCAGCGAATCCCGGAAACTCTCGGCGATCTCCTTTTCCCGCTCGTTCTGATAGAAGATAATCGACCGGTACTGCGTCCCGTAATCGGGATGTTGTCCGTTGACCGTCGTCGGGTTGTGCGAGCCGTAGTAGACCTTCACGAGCGTCTCGTAGCTGACGACCTCCGGATCGTAGTAGACCTCGACAGACTCGGCATGTCCCGTTGTTCCGCTGCCGATTTTCTGATATGTCGGGTTCTCCTCGTCGCCGCCGGAGTATCCGGAGACCGCCTCCTCCACGCCGCGGACGCTCTCGAAGATCGCCTCGACGCACCAGAAACAACCGCTCGCGAAGTAGGCCCGGCTCAATCCTGCAAGGTCTGCCGAATCGGCCGTGCCGACCTGCCCTTTCGGGTTGGCCCCCTCCTGATCCTGGCTGTTTCCTTCCTTGCTGCACCCGATGAAGAGGAAGAGGGCGAAGATTGTTGTGAGAGACAGATATGTCGGTTTCATAATGATGGAATCGTTTGTTCGATCTGATGGTTCCGGGATGTATTCCATGAGGAGGAAGGGATATTCCGGGGAATACGGTAGCCGCGGCGCTTTACGCCCGCGGTCAAGAAAACCTGATCTCCTCCTCTCACCGGGTTCTTCTCCGGAATCCTTCCGGATGTCCCTGTCCGAACATTTGCCGGTATTCTCTTCGCTTCGGTATCGCCCGGGGACGATTCGTCCATCTCCGGGCCTCCCGGCGTCGGCATGAAGCCGACGGCTACCGGAGAATCAGCACGAAGAATACGACCAGGGCTCCGAGCGAAACCATCTGGCCGATCATCTGCATCCTCAGGTAGGATTGCGGCAAATCCAGAGCACGAAGCCTGCGGGCGATGTAGAGTTTGGAGAGAAGGGCAATAATAAAAAGAAGGACCAACAAGCCGTTATAGAGAGATGTTGACTGAGTGATGTCCGACCGCATGAAAACGTATGCCCCGAGAACCAGAATGAGGGGCAACAGGTTCCAGATTCTGAACGACGAAAACGTTTCGACAACCCGCCCTTTCTCTTCAGTCGAGAGATGCCGCACGCCACGCTCGGTAATGATCCGGCTGGTTACGATGCCGATCAATACAATGAAAATTCCGATAAAATAGCTGTTCATAAAGCGGTAAAGGTTTATGTGGTGAATACAATCAAACGATAGAACGGATCATTGATACCTCTCTGTTCTTTGTGTCGGTGACGCCCCGAACGGCTCGCCCACCTCCGGGCGTCCCGGCGTCGGTGTAAAACCGACGGATATCGGGGAAGCTCTTCACTCCGGTGATGCCCGAGAAACATCTCGTCAGCCTCCGGGCGTCCCGGCGTCGGCTGAAGACCGACGGCTACCGGCCATTCGTAAATCGCCAATCGACATTTGAAATTCGATCCGGGGTGGGGCAAAGGTTTTTGCCCCCTACGTCCCTGATCTCTCCCCGATCCAGACGTTTCCCTCACGGAACCAATAGAGTTCCTCGATCTTTCCGAAATTCGGCGGCAACCTGTCGGTCCTGTGCGATTTGCGCAGAAGCTTTTCAAACCAGCGTTTTTCCGCTTCATACTCCTCCAACGTGGAGAAGTCGGCGGGGTCCGGTTTGTCCGTGTTGTCGTATGCGACTTCATTCCATCGATACTCCCAGTCGAAACGGCTCATCCTGTCGGCAAGGGAACCGTATGTCCGAAGATCGATCGATCTGCTGTAATCCGGCTTGTAGCCGATCTCCGTATAGAAGCTCCCCTCAATATCACCGATTTCACAAACCACCTGTGACGCTGAGAGCCACGGATCGAACAACCAGAGCTTCAAGCGATACGGTTCGCCATGTTGATCGAGTTGATTTTTCCAGCTATCATGAATGTCAAGAAGTCCGGAAAGCATATGTCTTCTGATCCGTCCGGTCGGTTCGGAAAACCAGCTATTCGTAAACGACAGGCCGCTCCACGGGTGGACCCAGATCTTCACGTAGTGATTTTGATATGAAGTATGGTTCCGGATATCAAGCTTGAGGTGATGTCGGCGCCAGCGCTCAACATTTCTCAGTCGTCGGACTCCTCCACGAAGTTTTCTTGTTCTCATTTTGACCGTCAGGCGATTTCTGTGGTACTGTCTTGAAGCCTGCACACTCTTCACTCCGGTGGCGCCCGAGAAACATCTCGTCAGCCTCCGGGCGTCCCGGCGTCGGCTGAAGACCGACGGCTACCGGCCATTCGCAAATCGCCGATCGGCATTCGAAATTCGATCCGGGGTGGGCAAATGTTTTTGCCCCCTACGTCCCTCCCACTCTACGAACTCTATACACTCTCAACTCTACGAACTCTTCCCCCCTCATCTCCAATCCCCCAGCAACACAAACGGCGCCCAGTAATACGGATAGGCGTACTCTTCCTGCGCGGCCAGTTTTGCCTGGGCCAGTTTCAGCGCGTCGGCCGAGCCGTGGGTTTTCAGGTTCGTGTAGAATTCTTTCATCAGAATCGCCGTGGCGTTATCGTCCACCTGCCAGAGGGTGGCGACGACCCGGGGAACGCCGACCTGCAGGAAAGCGTTTGCCGGGTTGATCGGCCATCCCTCCACCACCTCCTCGCTGACGGCCGTGTTGCAGGCCGAGAGGGTGACCAGACGACAGTTGGCCAGATTCGAGATACCCCAGATCTCCTCCAGCGTCAGCCGTCCGTCTTCTCCGGCGGCCGGGTTCTCCGCAAGGGTCAGCCAGGAATTCTCGAAGTTCGTGTAGTCCAGATTGCCGTGCGTGGCGAAATGGAGTGTGTTGTATTCCTCCGGCATGTTCTTCGCCTTGTCCTCGGTTGCCTCTTCCCGCAGATAAACCTTTGCGCCGGGATAGAGAGAGGCGATATCCTTCACCTCCTGCTCGGCGCTCGGCAACGAGTTGTCGGCGTTGCCGAAGGCGACCACGTGGGGCTTGTCGGCGCGGGCTTTCTCCTCAAGGAAGATGCCGAGGTCGGAGACGTAGAAGATCGAATGATCCTCCATCAGGTAGCGGGGTTCGTCCGGAGAACTGCTCAGCAGACCGAACGGCAGATAGTTCAGATCGCCGCTTGGGATGATCGCCAGCTTCTCCTTTCCGGCCAGTTGATCCTCGACCGGAGCGATCAGCAGGTTATAGAGTTCCGAGGCATAGGGGAGTATATCCGCAGGAGTCATCTCTTCTCCCTCCTCACTGTCCGGAGCCTCCACCATCCAGTAGAGTTGCCGGACGGTCCACTCGATGTCGCTCCGGGGAGTGGACATCACCCGGGCGATCACCGTGTCGGATGTGGCGAAGAAGACAAAAAGTTGACTCTCGCCGAGGAGATAGGAGATGACGGCGACATCCTCCGGTATCTTCTGCTTCCGCTGCCGCAGTTCAATCGGATTGACGCCGGTGCTGAAATAGTTCCGAAGCTCCGGCTGTTCGCGAACGGTTTCGGTGACGAAGCGGATGTAGTCGCTCTCGGCAATCGAAATGATCTCCTGAAGCTTCTCGATTTTCTCCTCACTCCCCTCTTCCCTCCCCCGCTCCACAGCAATCTGTTCGGCCAGTTTGTCGATGCGGGCCTTCAGTTCCCGTCCCTGATCCAGAATTTTCTTCTGCGACGGATCGGCAAGCTCGGGCGCGAGACTCCGGAAGCGGGCCCGCAGGTCCTCGCTGCTGCTCCGCTCCAGATAGCCGAGCGCGGTCTCGATCTCCCCCTTCTCGATCAGCAGGGCGATCAGGGCTTCGTAGACCTGAATCTTCATCCGGTCGGAGGCGAAGAGTTTTTCGGCCGCCTCTCCTCCGGAGACCCGGTCGCGCAGGGATTCTATCGTCTCGACCGAACGTTTCAGATAATCGATTGCCCCCTCACGGTCGTTCCGGTCACGGTGAAGAATGCCGAGATGATAGAGGGGACGCCACAGGTACTTGGTCGAACCGATCCGTTCGGAGACCTCGACCGATTTCTTCAGATAGATTTCTCCTTCCCCCGTATTTCCTCTTCGCAGAGCAAGTTCTCCCATCACGAAATTGGTTTCGGCCACCTGCTCAAGCTCACCGATCTCCTCGGATAGTTGCAACGCCCGTTCGCCATGCTTTGCCGCCTCATCCAGTCGATCGGCCGCAATCATCGTCTTGGCCAGAATCGTCAGCTTCGTTGCGCTGACCCTGCGGGCGTTCAGCGAATCGGCCAGTTCCAGTCCGCTCTTCAGCCAGGTCTCGGCCTCCTTCAGGCGTCCCTGCTCGTAGTAGACCTCGCCGATGTTTCCGATGACGATGGCGAGGAATTCATCTTCCTGTCCGGCATCCCGCAGGATCTTCAGAACTCCGGTAAACTGATCGAGTGCCCGATCATAATCTCCCTGGAAGAACAGAACGGTGCCGATGTTGTTCATCGGCGTAGCCCGGGCGACCGTATCGCGAAGCTCGCGATAGAGACTGTCGGCCCGGTTGTAGTATTCGACCGCCCGGCGGTAATCCCCCATCGCGTTGTAGATGTTGCCGATGCCGATGAAGGCCGAGCCGATTCCCCAGGCGTTGTCCACGTCCCGACTGATCTCCAACCCCTGCCGGTCCACCTCGAGCGCCTTCTCGAATTCCCCCAGCAGCAGATAGACCCCGGCGGTTGCCGTCAGTGCGTCGGCAATCTGGGTCCGACTGTTGCTCTCCCGCGCCAGTCGCTCGGCCTCCCGAAATTTCTCCAGTCCCTTGCCGAACTCGCCCCGTTCGATCTCGATATTCCCGATTCCGAGCAGTGCGTCGATCTCACCGCTTTTATATCCGATCTCCCTGTAGATCTCCAACGCCTTCCCGTAGTTCTCGACCGCCCGACCGTTCTCTCCCTTCATCGCGTCCACTTTTGCGATCACCGACCAGCACCAGGCGACATCCTCCCGACTCTCAAGTTCTTCGGCCAGCGCAAGAGCCTTCTCGAAGTAGTCATAGGCGGCTTCGTAGTCTCTCTGAACCCACCCGACCAGTCCGAGACCGGTCATGCTGTAGATTTCGTTCTGCCTGTCGCCGATCTCCCGACGGATCCGCAGACTCTCGTCGTATGCCTTTCGGGCCTGGTCATATTTCAGATCGCCGTAGTAGACGTTGCCGATGTTGTAGAGGGTCGTGGCCACGGCATCCCGCGCACCGATCTGCCGCTGCACCTCGATCGCCCGGTTATATTTCTCCAGCGCCGAGTGCCAGACCTTCTGTCCGTAATAGACATCGCCGGCACTTGAGAGGACTTCCGCCTGCTTCTCGCGATCCCCGAGCCGCGTGTAGATTTCCGACGCCCGGTTATATGCCTCCAGCGCACCGTTCGGATCACCGCTCTCGCGGAACATCTCGCCGAGCTTATGCCAGGAGTAGGCCTGACCGGAAAGATCGTCCGCCTCCTCCCGCAGAAGGATCGCCAGCCGGTGAGCCTTCTCTGCGTTGAAGTAGTCGCCGAGCGACCAGTAGGACTGACCGACGTTTGACTTCGAGAACCCGGCCCCCTGCTTGTCACCGATTTCCAGATGTGCCTCGTAGGCCTCCTCGTAGTTCTTCACCGCCTCGCGATACTTCCCCATGCTTGAGTACTGGTAGGCGATGGCGTCGAGAGCGTCGGCCTCGCCGCTTCTGTTCTCAAGCCGGCGGTAGATACCGACGGCGGTATCGAGTCGCCGCAATGCCTCGTCGTACCTGCCGAGGCTGTTCAGAACGTCAGCGATGCGGAGGAGAGACCAGGCGGTGTTGCTTTCGGATGTGGCGGTTCCGGCATCGGCGTACAGGACTTTTGTCCTCTCATATTCGGCAAGGGCCGTCTCGTAGTCGCCGAGTGCATTCAAGACCCGGGCACGTCCGCTGAGGGTGTGGGCCAGGCTTTCGGCCGCCTCACCCGACCCTTCCTCCTCGTAGCGCGTCAGCTTGATCCGGTAGGCCGTGTCGTATGCGGCCAGCGCCTCTTCGTAGCGACTCAGATTGATCAGCACAGAGCCTCGGTTGTTCAGAGCAAACGAGAGCCCCTTCTCCGAAGTCCGTTCAAAGACCTCCTCCGCCTGAGCGTACCAATCGGCGGCGGCGGCATAATCGAGTCCGATTTCGGCGATACGTCCCTCGACGAAAAGTCCCCAACCGACCGCTTCCTCATCTTCCAGAATCTCCGCTCCCCTCAACGCAATGGCGACAAGTTTCCGGGCGTCCTCTCCCCGCCCCTCCAGTCCCCACTCCTCGGCAGTACTGATCCAGTCGTAAAGGAAGGAACCGTTTCGTATATCCTCGGCATGAAAACGTATCAGCCGGTCCCGCTCCTGATCGTCCGGAGCATGTATCAGCAACTCCTGCAGATCGCCCGATGATATCGGCGTGTTGTTGAGAATCCAGGTGGCGTAAATCTCGGCCAGACTCCAGGTGACCCCCATGTAGTTGCCGGGATAGGAGCGGACGAACTTCAGGAAGGCGAGAACATCATCAGTGGAGGACCGGGTCATCCCCTCCAGCATTCCGACTCCCTCGAAGCGTCCTCCGGTCTGGGGCAGGGTGAATGTGGAATCGAGGGAATCATTCGACAGGAACTCTTCTCCGGTCGCCCGGATCGTCGCCAGCATCCGCTCCAGCATCTTCCGTTCGTATTCCGGAGAATCGTCGGCAACGACATCACCAAATGAGTAGAATGACTGTCCGGCTTCGTCGGTCAGGTCGATCGCGAGGGCCTGAAGCTCGAAGATCACCGATCTGTTTTCGCGAACCGGAATCAGCGCGGGGAGGGAAACAAGGTCGGCGATCATCACTTCGAACTCCCCTTCGACGGGAGTGAAGGCAACCGACGCCGTGGAATCTTCCACATCGCGCACTTCGGCATAGCCGATCAGCTTTCCTCCCCGTCCGGGCGTCCCTTCCATGTAGGTACTCCAGACCTCTCCCCGGCTGTCGACCGTCAGCCCATGATCTTTTCCCGCCCCGACAATCAGCAGAGAAGAACCCCCTCCCGGTTCGGGAATATCGATGATCGGGAAGTGCATCACCACCGACTCCCGCTCCTGGGCGAGAAGACCGGAGACAAGAGTCGGCAGAAGCAACAGAGGGGTGAAGAGAAGCGAACGGATACTGGTCATCATGATAGAATTTCCGGAGAGCATCGATTCATACTTTGAACCGCGGTGTAAAATTAGAGAATTCAGTGGAGCCGGGAACTTGGGGAGGTCAGTAATCGGCTTTCAGTAGTCGGCTTTCAGCCATGAGATTTCGACAATCGGCAATCGCAAATCGAAATTACAAGCACTCGGCTCTGAGAGGTAAGCTTGCAACAATTGTCTCCCCGTACCCTTTCCCCCGATTCTTCTATCTTCCACGACCAATACTCTCCAGACAATCAGAGCTCGACATGGAACAGATAACAAAGCAGCTCCCCCCATCCCCTCCCGCACGCGGATTTCTCGGTCACTTCCGAAAGATGACCGCCGATCCTCTGGATTTCTTCAGTCGGTCGGTCAGGGAGTACGGCGACATCGTCTACCTGCATGTCGGACGGATCAACATCTACCTGATCAACGATCCGGACGATATCGAGCGGATGCTGGTGACCGACAACCGGAACTTCGTGAAGCCAAGACTTCTCCATCTGGCCGCCGAGACGCTCGGCAACGGACTGCTGACCAGCGAGGGGAAGTTCTGGCTTCGTCAGCGCAGACTGGCCGCACCGGCATTTCACAGAAAGCGGATCGAGGAATACGGCCGCGTGATGGTGGAGAAGACCGGGAGGATGCTTGACGGATGGAACCGAAAAGATTCCCTGGATGTTCACGAAGCTATGATGGCCCTGACGCTGGAGATCGTGACATCAACGTTGTTCGGGACAGATATCGGGACCGAA
>CAMLOB010000103.1 GCA_946481475.1 uncultured Chlorobiota bacterium
TCGGCTCCGCTGAAGTATTCCGGACCCGATCTTGTCGAGAGAGGCCGGACCGATCCGATCACCGGCAACAGAGAGCCGGACGTTGAACTGGAGTCGAGCACCGTCTCGCTTCCGCTGGCCTTCCGTGCCGGACTTTCGGCCGATCTGCTTCAGGATGAGGGGGGCGGACACTCGCTGAAAGGACTGGGTGAGTTCACGACCACGTCGAACCTTCCGGAACAGCTCGGCGTCGGCGTCGAGTACGTCTGGAAAAATCTGCTCGCCGCCCGTGTCGGTTATCAGCTCGGTTCTCCGGATGCCTACGGGCTGAGCGGCGGTATCGGTCTGAACTATGAATCGGGTGCGTTCAACGCAAACCTTGACTATGCCATCCGGCCGCATCAGAATCTTGGTCTGCTGAACACGATCACCGCTTCGATCCGCTTGCGCTGAGCAAGCCGGTTGGAAGTCGTCAATGAGCAATGTTTGCAGAGCGGGTTTCCCGGTACGGAACGACGTTGTCGTTGTGGCCGAGAAACCCGCTCGGTTTTTCAGGAAGATCAAACGATAATCTCTGCGACAGGGAAGGTCTTCAAAGGCCGTTCCCACAGCTCCAGGGGGTGCACTATGAATTTCGATGTGAAAAGGCTGTTCCTCTTTGCCCTTGTTCCGGCGGCTGTTATCGTTCTGTTGAACGGCAGACTCCATGCCGAACCGGGTCCGTTGAATTTCTCCTATTCCTACAGTTGCTATGCCGGAACTCCCGAGAAGACGGCGATTGAATTCGTCTTCAAGTTTTCCGAGAACGGACTGACGTATCGGGAAGGATACGGGAGACTGATGATTGAATTCGGTCTGTACGACAGCTCGGGCCGCCTTCTTGAAAACTATCTCTGGACGGTCGATCATTTCATCGACGAGAAAGGGCCGCAGCAGAAAGTCTTCGGCGGGATCGAACGGTTTGAAGTCCGCCCGGGACGATACGGAGTCGGGATGAAACTGACCGATGGGCTGAATCTTTCCCGTTACGACTCCACCGGATTTGTTCTTGATGTCCGCCGCATCGACCCGAATGCTCTGGCACTGAGCGATATCGAGTTGACAAGGGAGATGGCCCCGACGACCGATACGACCCATCCCTTCGCCCGAGGAGGATATATCCTGATGCGGAACATCGACGGACTGATCGGTCCGCCTGACTTCCATCTGAATTCTTACGTGGAAATCTATAACGCTGACCGGATCCCCTCATCGGAATTCCACCTTCACTGGCTGATCGCCGATTCATCCGGACGCGGAGTCTACCTGCGCGATACGTTGCTTCAGCGTCCCGCCGGTCCGGTGATCTTCGACGTCAACTCGGTTGTGGTGGAAGGATTGCGAAGCGGATGGTATCTGCTTGCGGCCAAGGTGTTCAACGGTCGACGGGGCATCGCCACCGATTCGGTGGAAGTGGTGCGAAGCTTTGCGGTATGGAATCCGAGAATCGATTCCCTCTACACCACGCGTCAGGAGCACCTTGCGCTCCGAAGCGAGGTCGTCGATCCGATCTATGCCGGAATGAAGGAATCGGAACTGGATGCGGAGTATGCCATTGCCGAATATATTATGGGAGAGAACAAACGGAACGTCTGGAAGCAGCTCTCCGGCGCCGAGGCCAAATCACGATTCCTGACCCAGTTCTGGATGCTTCTGGACGACGATCTCTCGACACCCGAAAATCCGTTCCGCGATGACTACTTCAAACGAGTGGAGACGGCCCGCCAACTCTATTACTCCCAGTCGACGCCGAAAGGCTGGGACAGCGACAGGGGACGGATTTTGCTGGTCTACGGCGAACCGGACGGGATAGAGCGACGTCCGAGCGAGCCGAATCGCCGGCCGTACGAAATCTGGCGTTATAACACCAGTCAGGTGGAGTTTGTCTTTGTCGACATGGGGCAGACCGGTGCCTACCGGCTTGTTCACTCGACGGCGCGGAACGAAATCCGGTATCCGGAGTGGGAGCGGGACTACGTCGTGCTCCACGATCAGTGGTTTCAGGAAGAGCAGGGAACGTCAGGATTCTAACGAAGGGAGAAGAAGGGCCGATGCGCCGATTCATCAAAGCCGTCTGGCGTCTTGCCTTCGGCGTGTACGGCAGATATGTTCCCTTCGGGGCCGCTCGTCTTCTTGCCGCGCTCATTGCCCCTCCGCTTCATCTGTTCGGGCTGCGGAGATCTGTCGCGATGACCAATCTCCGTCTGGCCTTCCCCGAGGCGTCGGAATCTTTGCGCAGGAAGATTGCCCACGACTCTTTGCGCAGTCTGCTGACGGTCTATCTGGAAATTCCGCGCCTTCGCTATATGTCCGATCATGAGCTTCGCTCCCGTCTGCACATCGATCATCTCGATCTTCTGACCGATTCCGGAATCGACCGTCGGGGTGCCCTGCTTCTCTCAGGACATATCGGCAACTGGGAATTGCTTGCTCTGGGAGCCGCCCGTCTTTCCGGCAGAACGTTCTCGATCATCGTCAAGGGACAGAACGACTTCAACGAACTTGAAGCGACGCGGACCGCGTTCGGCAACCGGGTGATTCCGCTGCATCGCGCTGCCCTTGCCGCCAGCAGGACGCTTGCCGGAGGAGGGGTTGTGGCGATGCTTGCCGATCAGGCCGCCTCCGCACGTGAGTTGCCGGTTACCTTGTTCGGCGTCGGGACAACCGCCTTTTCCACTCCGGCCCGACTGGCTCTCCGCTACCGACCGAAAGTGATTGCCGGGTTTGCCGTGCGGGAGAAGGGGGAAGGCTACCGCGTCCGGCTGATCGAGATCAGACACGACGACCTTGAGGAGACCCCCGAGGGGATCAGCACTTTCACCCGGCGTTATCTCGATATCCTCGAAGAAGTTGTGCGCAAATATCCCGACCAATGGGTCTGGCAACATCGGCGGTGGAAGCGGACGCCGGGGGTTCGCTATGAGTGAAGGTGTTCTGATTGTCCAGCCCGGCTTTCTGGGGGATGCGGTTCTGGCGACCGGAATGCTCCGGGCCTTGCACGGGGCGGATCCGGCGATGCCGTTCGGAATGCTCGTCCGCTCGGAGTATGCTCCGATCCTTGCCGGACATCCGGCTCTGCGGCATTTGCACGGGGTTGACAAGAAGAGGGGGGAGGATGTGCGCAGAGTGACGGAGGAGATCCGATCCTGCCAATACAACCTTGCGCTGATTCCCCATAGGTCGATCCGCTCACAGTTGTTCCCCTTCCGGGCCGGCATTCCGCGACGGATCGGTTTCAGGCAGAGTGCCTTTTCCTTTCTCTGTACCGACAGGGTGGAATATGACATTGCCGAACATGAACTCCGGCGGAATGCCGCTCTGGTAGTGCGGGCCGGGTTTGGGGTTGCGGAGGAGAGCATCCGTTCGTGGCTTCAACCTGATCCTGCGCTTGCAGAGTCTTTTAGCAAGCGTTTCGCTTCTGAAGGTGCGCCGATCCTCGTCGCACCCGGATCAGTCTGGCCTACAAAATGCTGGCCGGAAGAACATTTTGCCGGATTGTGTCGCAGTCTTCTCGAACAGGAGGAACGGGTTCTTCTGGTGGGAAGCGGGGGAGAGAGAGAACTCTGTCTGCGAATCGGACGGAGTGCCGGAATGCCTGAGGAGAATATCCTGGCCGGACAACTGAGGTTGCCGGAGCTTGTTGCGCTGGCGGCAACTGCCCGGCGTGTCGTGACCAACGACAGTGCTCCGCTCCATATCGCCGAGGGGGTCGGTACGCCGGTCAGTGCCGTTTTCGGTCCAACTGTGCCGGAATTCGGTTTCTCCCCTTATCTTCCCGACTCATCCGTCATGGAAACACACCTTTCATGTCGACCGTGCGGCATTCACGGACATCGGTCCTGTCCGATCGGAACGCACGAATGTATGAGGTCGATTTCCGTTGAAAGAGTGCTGGATTCGATCATGCCGTCATCGAAGAGAACAAATCTGCAATGATCAAACGTTTTTTCTGCACACTCTGTATTGCCGTTGCTCTTTCGGCCCTCCAGGTGAGCGGTCAGCCCCAGTCTCGCCGTCGCGAGGCGATGGTACTGATCGCCCTTCCCGAACCTTCCTATCCTCCCCGCTCGATTCCGCTGCGGACCCGGTTTATCGGTTCTCTCGGAGGCTCCCCTTCTGTGAATCTCCATAACGATCCGGAATCAAAGATTGGTAATCGACTGCAGGCTTAGTACCTTTGCACGTTCATAGAGAGTCTACCTGCCGTCCGCCGGTCCTTCCGCCGGAGGGAAGGTGTGTTGACATATCCGACAACAGCCTTTCGTTTCTTGTACAATTTCGTGCGACAGACAATTCTCAGCCTTTTCCTTGCGGCCCTTTCGGGCGTTACGCTTCTTGCGCAGCAACCCGGAAGTTTCCTCTCTTCTCCTCCGGAACCGGAAGCTTCGGTTTTCAATTCCCTGACCTCTTCATCGACCCGATCGGTCATTTCACTGAACGGGGCGTGGGAGTTTTCCGACGACGGCGGAGATACGTGGAAACCGGTGAACATACCGGCCTGTTACATGCCCTCCGGCGTTATCAAGCTTCGCCGCAGCTTCAAGATTCCGAAGGGAATGTTGAACAAGTATCGATGGGAGCTGATCGGCTATGGTGTGCAGTACAGCGGCAGCGTTTCGATCAACGGCAATTTTATCCTGCAGCGTGAAGGACTGATCCCGTTCGATGCGGGACTTCCGGAAGATTTGCAGTTGCAGGAGAACAACATCATCGAGATCGAGACGGACAACCGGCTTGACTACTCCGGAACGGTTCCGGGACGCAGACTTCCTCTGGATATCCGCACCTACGGCGGCGTTGTCCGGGATATTTTCCTTGTCGGCGTTCCGGTGGTCCGGATCGATGAGGTGAAGATCACCCGGTCTTCCGGAACCGCTCTCCACTTCGATGTCAAGATCGTCTCCGGATCGATAAAGGGGATGCGATACAGCGGAACGGACAGCGCCGGAGGGTCGGGGGGACGTATCGACGCCGATCAGGCGGAGTTCGACGTTTCCCTCTTCGTGAAATCCGCACCGGTCAACGATTCGGTGACGGGGGGAGAGGCCGGACGTTCCGAAGGGAAAGTTCTGCTGCGAAGCAAACGGACCGAGGGGATTCGGCTGACGCCGTCGGTTGCCTCACCGGCACTCTGGCGCCCGGGAGCTCCTGTTCTCTACAGTGCCGTCCTTCAGGTCCGCTACCGGGGGGCACTGCTCGACGAGCGGGTGATCAGTTTCGGTTACCGGAACGTTTCCTCGCAGGGAGGAGAGGTCAGACTGAACGATTCGGCGGTGCGGATGAACGGCGTTCTCTACATAGAGGATTCAAAAGAGTATGGCGTTTCCCTCTCGTACGAGCAGATGCGCCACGATGTGGAGGTGATCCGGGATCTGGGCATCAATGTCGTCCGTTTCACCGGAGGTGTTCCCCATCCCTATCTCCTGGAACTCTGCGACCGCTACGGCATCATGGCCCTGATCGACATTCCGGTCGGTGCTCCTCCGCCGTTCCTCTACGACAACGACCAGTATCTGGACCACGCTCTGGAGCGGGCTCGCCTTGCGGTGCAGGCCACGCAGCAGTACACGTCCGTGATCGGCTACGGTATCGGGTTCCCGGTCGGGGTGAGCGGCCGGAGCGGGCATGCCTTTATCGGACGACTGAAGACTCTTCTTGATTCGCTGACGAGCAATACGCTCATCTACGCGGTCAGCAACGACTGGTCCGATCCGGAACTTGTTGATCTTGTCGACATTGCGGGCGTATCCCAGCTTGACGGGAATCTCGGTCAGCTTCGCACGCTCCTTGCCGATGCCATGGAGGATGTCGGCGGACGGAAGCCGGTGATGGTGATGGCCTTCGGCAAGCTGGTGCGGACCGACAACCAGAACGGGTATTCCGATTCGATCTCGAATCAGGCCCAGGCCAAGTATATCGAGGATGTCTTTGCCCTCGCCGACGAGATCGACTTGCCCGGTCTGTTCTACTGGGCGTTCAACGACTACCGGACCGATCGTCCGGTCCTGACGGTCAACAACGATGACCAGTATCTGGCCTCCTGCGGACTGATGACGCTCGACCGGCAGATGCGGATCGCCGGCAACACGCTCGGTGCCCTCTATACCGATCAGAAAGTTCCCGATCTGGCTATCGGCGAGTATTCTCCTCCGTCGACTGTTCTCTTCATCATTCTCGGCATCGGGTGTGCAATCCTCTTTCTGTTCCTGATCAACAACTCGCGGCGGTTCAGGGAGAACGTCTTCCGCGCTCTGTTGCGTCCCTACAACTTCTTTGCCGACATCAGAGACCAGCGAATCCTCTCGACGATCCAGACGACGGTTCTGGCGCTGGTGATCGCCCTGACCTTTGCGGTGATCCTGACGTCGCTCTGCTATTACTACAGGATGAACGAGGCGTTTGATTTTGTTCTGAACGCCATGATCGCCTCCGACGGGATCAAGCAGACAATCGACTATCTGATCTGGAGGCCGGCCCTTGCGGTTGCTACGTTCACCGGGATATTCTTCTCCCTCCTGTTGCTGGTTGCCGCTCTGATCCGTCTCGGTTCGATCTTCGTCCGCAACCGGATCTTCTTCAGCGACGCCTACACCATTGCCGTCTGGGGAGCGTTGCCGGTATTGCTCCTGATCCCGGTCGCCATGATCCTCTATCGTCTGCTGGAACTTCCGAGCGCCGGAATGCTGGCGTTCCTTCTGGTCCTCGGGGTCATCCTCTGGATGTTCTACAGAATTCTTCGCGGAACCTCCGTCGTCTACGACATCCGTTCCTCGAAGGTCTACGCCTATGCGGTCGGTTCTCTGCTGATTCTGGGGCTGATCCTGGTGGTCACCTCGGACAACATTTACGCGATGGTCAGCTATCTGCGGATGGGGCTCGGGGCACTCTATGGTATCTGAGCCATTGCGACGCGGAAGCGACACGTGCCCGGATTACCGATGATCATCCGAAGGGGGGAGAAGATGCCGGGAATCCTCATCCGGCAGGTCTCTGAGCCGTTCGGCAAAACGTCGCCGGGCGATCCGGTAACGGATCGAGAGGATGCCGAGGCCGAGAAGTCCGACGCCGACGCCGATCCCGATTCCGATGCCGATCAGGGGGAGAAGAAGAATCGCCGCAAGAAGCAACAGAAGGAGCAGGAGTGCCGAGAGGAGGATTCTCGCAAGGGGATTGCGAACCTCTTTGCCGTTGATGACGATGCGCGATTTCATATCAGCCATTGCTCCACTGCCATAATATTTACACGACCTGATTTATCGAAGATATAGCCAATGTATCTGTCCAAACTCGAACTTGTCGGATTTAAATCGTTCCCGAAAAAAACCGTTCTCCGTTTTGACGAGGGGGTGACGGCGATTGTCGGACCGAACGGTTGCGGCAAATCCAACATCATCGACGCCATTCGCTGGGCCATCGGAGAGCAGCGTGCTTCCGTGCTGCGCTCGGACAAGATGGAGAATGTCATCTTCAACGGTACCGGTCAGCGCAAGCCGCTCGGTATGGCCGAGGTGTCGCTGACGATTGAAAATACGAAAGGGATTCTGCCGACCGAATACAGCGAGGTGACGATTGCGCGGCGTCTGTTCCGCAACGGCGATTCGGAATATCTGCTGAACAAGGCGCAGTGTCGTCTGAAAGACATCGTCGAACTCTTCATGGATACCGGAATGGGGGCCAACGCCTATTCGGTGATCGAGCTGAAGATGATCGAGACGATCCTCTCGGACCGCTCCGGCGACCGCCGCCAGCTCTTCGAGGAGGCGGCCGGCGTCACCCGCTACAAACAGCGGCGGAAGGAGGCGTTGCGCAAACTCGATGCGACGCGGGGGGATCTCGAACGGGTTAGCGATATCCTGCGCGAAGTGACCAAAAAGGTCAATTCGCTGGAACGGCAGGCCGGCAAGGCCGAAGAGTACAAGCGGCTGGACGAGGAGCGGAGAGGACTGGATGTGGAGTTGCTGGAACGGGAATATGCCGCCACGCTCGAGCGGATTGTTCCGCTGGAGGCAAAACTGACCGAGGCACGGACGGCCCGCAGTCAGCTTGATGAACAACTGGCAAAGGAAGAGCTGACGCTTCGCGAACTGGAGCGGGAGCAGACCGAGATCGAGACGGCGCTGGCTGAGGCGAACAAGGACCTTGCGGCGATCTCCGACCGGATTGCCCAGGTGGAGCGGGAGCGGGCGGTGGCCCAGGAACGGCGTAAGGCACTCCATAGCGGTATCCAGCGATCCAACCGGGAGGCCGAGGAGGCCAGGGGGGCAATCAAGGCGCTTGAACAGGATCGCACCGAGATCGAGGGATCGTTGCAGGAGATTCGCGAACAGCTTCAGGAGGCCGGATACGGTTTCGAGGAACTGGAGGAACGTCTGGCGGCGGAGGCCGAGGAGCTGGCGCAACGCAAACTTCGCGTTCGCGGTTCCCAGGAAGAGGTGGTCGGCGTGATGAACCGGATCGGAGAACTCCGGGGGGAGGAGGAGCGGATACGCTCCGGAATCGAGACGATCAGCAAACAGCTGGAACGCTATGCCTCCGAAGATGAGGAGACGAAGGAGGAGCGGGACCGGGCGGCCGATATTATCGACGAGGTAGGAGGAGAACTTGCCGGGGCGGAAGAGGGATTGAACGAGGCGGGAGAGGCGTTTACGCAGGGACAGGAGGAGAAGAACCGGCTGCGCAAGGCTATCGATGAGATGACCGGACGGATTTCCGATCTGAGAGACGAGATCAATTCCCGTCAGTCCCGGATCGACTTCCTTTCCAGTCTCGTCGATCAGGATGAGGCGGTCCGGTTTCTGGTGGGGGCCGAGGACTGGAGCGAACCGGAACGGCGGACCGTTTCCGATGTGATCGCAACCGATCCGGAATATGTGCGGGCGGTTACCACAGCGTTGGGGGAGGCCGGCGGTTATCTGGTCGTCCCCTCATTCCAGCAGGCGGCCCGGGGCATGCAGCTTCTGGAAGATGAGATGAAGGGGCGGGCGACGTTCATCTGTCTTGACCGGCTTCCGGAGATCGGCGTCGCGCGGATCGTTCCGGATCACCCCGATGTTATCGGGCTTGCGTCGGAACTCTGCCGGTCGGACGCGAAATACGACCGGCTGCGCCGGGCTCTGCTCGGCAACACCGTGATTGTCCGCTCGGTGGAAGAGGCTGTTCGGGTGACCGAAGGGGGTGGAGCCGAACAGGCCGTGACCCTCAACGGCGTTCTGGTTCGCGCAGGGGGTATTGTGCGGGGAGGTGGGAGCCGGAAAAAAGAAGAAGGGACGATCATCGGGCGGACGGAGCAGGTGGAACTCCTCGGTCGCGAAGTGGCCGAGCGGACCGAGCGTCTGAGCGCCATGCGAAGCGAGATCGCCTCGATGCAGAGCGCACACGATGCGATTGATCTCGGTCGCCTTTCCGACGGAGTCCGTCAGGCGCAACACCGTGTCGGCGTGCTGGAGAAGCGACTGGCCCAGGCGGAGTACGAGCAGGAATATGCCGAGGACCTGCTTCAACAGCATGCCGAAGAGCGGGAGCGGGGGTTGAAGGATCTGGCCGAAATGGAGGCTGCCCTCAACGGTATCACACCGCGACGTGATGCGTTGCTTCAGGAAAAATCACGTCTGGAACAGGAGGCCGTGGCCCTTGGAGAAGAACTTGAAGCCTGCGAAGCCTCCTACGCTGAACTGAATGCCGAACTGAATTCACGCAAAATCGTCCTTGTGGAGCTTCAGGGGGAGGAGAAGAACGCACGTCAGGAGCTTGAGCGGATCAAGCGTGACCGTGCCGCGGCCGAGGGGACGATCAAGAGGGCCGAGCGGGAGGTGCGGGAGGCTGAGGAGAATATCGACCATCTTACCGGTTCGGTCGGGGAACTTGAGACCCGTGCCGAAGAGTTTCAGAAGGAGCTGGAGGAGGCGCGGGAGGAGCATCGGAAAATTTCCGAGGCGCAGGCCACAAAGCGGGAGGAGATCACCCGCCATGCCGACGCTCTGCGCGAAGAAC
>CAMLOB010000104.1 GCA_946481475.1 uncultured Chlorobiota bacterium
GTCGGCAGTGATTTTGCCTTTCTTTTCGCTCGTTTCTGTAGCCTTGCCTTTACGTCGGTATTTCCCGGATTTCCTGATAATCGGGGTTTGTCGGGCTTTGTGCTATATATATCAAGAATAGTATGGGAATCACGGGCCGGTTTGATTAAACCGGAAGCATTAGTTATATTCATTGCCTCAATCAATCACAATAAGATCAAGGCCCGGCCACGCTTGCACACATGGCCGGGCCTTTTGCTTATTATGATTGCCCCCCCTTCAAAGCCCGGTCAATATCCGACCGACGATAGTAGACACGACGCGCAATCCGAACCGGCTGAATCAGTCCCCGCTTTTCCCATTCGCGTAAAGTCTTCCGCGTTGCGTCTAACATGTCGCAGACTTCGGCCATTGTGTAGAGTGGGTCCGTCGGTTGCGGTAGTGGTGTGGTAGACTTCCCTTTCTTCGTAGTCTCCGGAAAGCTTTCACTAATCACGGCCCGTACATTGGACCGAATAACATTTGCGAGTTCGTCCGGCGATAGCTGGACAAGGATTGTTCCGGCGGTTTGTTGTGTTTTATTCATAAGTTTGCACCTGAAATAATGAAACGATAATTGTATTCATCAAACAGGTACAAACCTCGGGAGAATGGAAGGGGGAGGCAATTATAAATTAGTTATAGAAAAGTTCATGGAATTATAACTTTCCTATAACTCGTCAAATAGCTCCCTTAAATAATCGGGCACAGGTGAAGAGCCGTTATTGATTTTATTCGCGGAAGTTGTAAGTGAACTGACATTGAACTTGTCACCTTTCGCAGTAACGAAGTAACTCGAATAATATTCATATCGCTTCGGTCTATCGGGTAACTTGCTAATTATATAGGCCAAGTCTTTTACTTGTTCATCCCATATTATTTTTCCCTCTTCATTTCGTTGTTTTTTCGACAAGTAAACATAAGCCTTTGGATAAAGGCCCTTGATGCTTTCCGGAAATTCAAGTGCGATTTCGCTCGGTGTTTTTTCATTTGTGTTCCTATCCTCTCTATCGTCAGCCCTTATTTTATTCAGCAAACGACGCGCATTGGCCGATACAAATTCATTAGTAGGATGAATAGCATATTTGTAATAAGCAAGTTTATGTAAACTTATAAGTAGTTCTAACAGGTCTGATTGTTGTTCTTCGTCCCACTCTCCCCAATAGGGGTTGCTCACAACTCTCTTTAAAATATTAGGCTCTTTCAGAATTTCGTCAAGATGAAGAACCATTCTTTGCGCTTTATAAGTAGCGATTGCGGAATTGCTTTGTTGCTGTTTGGAATTTCTTACAACCGAGTCCTCGATTTCTTTGGCCCTCTTCATTATATTGTCTCCGTTAGCTAATGCTTTTATAGATGTTCTTCGGAACAGACAGCCCGGCAAGTCTCCTTTCTTGTCGGGCTGTTTTGTCTATTAAATTTTAATAGACGATTTAGATTTCAGGTCAACATATAACCGTTATATGTTGTCGGGTTAGCTGAACACTGAATCGGCAAGTTCAAATGCCTTTTCTACATCGTCATGATTAAGGGTCATATAGTGCTTCTCCATTGTGGCGTTGCTGTTTCCTACGGCGGCTCGTATTGCTTCTCTATTTATCCCCTCCGATGCAGCCAGAGAAACGAACGTCTTTTTACCCCAATGCGTACTAATGCAGCTATGAATGGGTTGCTGTCTTCCCCGGAACTGAATCATTCGGTTCAGCCCTGCCAGTTCGGCAAGTTCCTTCAGGTAGGTATTTATCTTCTGTTCGCTGATAAGTCGGACGGTCCCCCTATTGAGAATTTCTTGTGCGGTACTGCGAAGGGGGGCGATTACGGTTTTGCCGGTCTTTTCCTGTTCATACTGGAAGGAACCCTCACTCCCCGTTCGATCCTCTTTTGCCCATTCAAGCAGTCGCGACAAGTCCCCGACGCGCATTCCCGTTAGGCAAAGGATAAGAAAGAGGTCTCGGACATTGGCAAGCTTTGGGTTATCGGATAGATCGTAGTCGCGAAGTCTCTTGAATTCATCCGGATTCAACCGTTGCGGAATCGAATGTGGAGCCTTGACTTTAGGAACCCCCCGGAAATATTCGTTTGTCGTCAGTCCCCTATCAACGGCCCATGTCATGAACGTTTTCCACTTCGTTTCAATCTTCCCTATCGTGCTCTTGCCAAGTTGCGCGACCTCTTGCAGATACCGGCGGAACTCGATTACAAACGACTGGTCCATTCCATCGAAGGAGAGAGTTCGGCCCCGCTTATTGCTGAAGGCTTCAAGATGGTTCTTCAACTGCCGATACGTTTTCTTTGTGTCTTCCTTGACGTTGCTTTCTTCTATCCAGTCTCGCACATAGTCAAGGAACGACTTCTCCCCGGTTGCCGTTGCGTCCCGGTTTATCAGTGCATCGTAACGGCTCTTCACTCGCTCCGGCGTCGGTTCGATCCGGTTGTTCCGCAAGTCAAGAAAGATGCCCGTAAGATCGGATTCGATCCGCGTAAGACGGTCGTTCACGGCCACTTCGTTGGCGGTGTTCCTCTTCATGCGTTGCGCCTTCGGATTCCAGTCTTTCGGATAAACGGAAATACCCGTGCCGAACCGAAGTTGTTCCCGCCCGATCCGGAGCCTTACCAGAACTACCGTTCTTGCCTTGTCTTTGGGCCGTGCCAAGTAGAACGAAACTTTATTCAGTCGTGCCATGTGTCCCCCGTATGTTGTACCGCTCGTTGTACAAATATACGTTATTCAGCGTAAATATCCGTTGCCTGCCGTTGCAATCAACGGCAGAATTCCTTTGAATTTGGAGATTTGAGCGGGAATTGAGATTACTTTATGAGACGTAAGGGGAAAAGGAGGTGGTCCCGGCAGGACTCGAACCTGCGACATCAGGTTTAGGAAACCTGCGTTCTATCCGACTGAACTACGGGACCGTGTGTGCGGCTCCATCTGCGGGAATGGCGGCCGGAACGTGGGGGGAATATACGGCAGGAAGGAAAATCTTCCATTTACTTTTGATTGCTCCCGTCGGCGTTCCGACCAAGCTTGCCGATGCGTTCTTTCGAGCCGACCCGTTGCGTCGTCGTTCCGTGGGCGATCTCCTTCTCTCCTTCCCGCACGGTAAAGCTGCAGAGGATACTCTTCCCTTCCACTCCGGTGATCCGCGCCTCGATCGTCACAATCGCTCCGACCGGTGCGGGGGCGGTGTGCGTGATCTCCACCGCCGATCCGACGGCATCCTCATCCGGCTCCAGAAAGGGAAGGATCGCACAGCGGGAGACGTACTCGGCATGTTCGACAATCGCAAAAGTGGCGTAGACCGAATGGATCTCGCAGTCGAAGAAGCGGGCGGTCATCTCCGGCATGACGCGGAGACGGATGGAGAAGGTGTGCCGGTCGGGAATCGGGTACACGAGGGAACGAGGATAAGTTCAAAATTCAAAAGGCAAAATTCAAAAAAGGGAAAGGGAGGCGGGGGTGTAATGAAAAATTCAAAAGGCTCCGCCGCGGCGGATTCAAAAAAGGAAAGTCGTTTTTCATTGTTCATTTTGAATTTGTACCACCCGCATCTCCACGCGCCGGTTCATCTCCCGTCCTTCCTCGGTGCTGTTGGCGGCAATCGGTTTCGTGTCGCCGTAGCCCTTCACCTCGATCTGCTTTGCCGGTATCCGGTTGCCGACCAGATAGGACTTCACGGCCTCGGCCCGCTCCAGCGAGAGGCGCATGTTCTCTTCGGGCCCCCCTTGATTATCCGTATGCCCTCCGATCTCGACACGCATATCCGGGTTGGCCCGCAGGAAGAGAACCACCCGGTCGAGATCGACCGTCGATTCCCGCTCCAGCGCGTTGCTTCCGGCATCGAAGAAGACCAGCAGACGGACCCACCCCTTCATCCCCTGCAACGTGTGGGTCATGTTGTATGTGCGATTCTCCGGCAACGTGGAGGGGACCGTGATCCGGCGGGAGTTGAAGAGGTATCCGGCTGCTGCTGCGGTCACCGCATAGTTTCCGTCGCGACGAAGGAGAACGGCATACTCTCCGGTCTCCGGCACGGTCTGCGTCCGTCCGATCAGGTTTCCGGTCCGCAGATCGCTCACCTCCACATCGGCAAAGACCGGTCGTCCGTCGCCGTTCTTCACCACTCCCCGCACCACCGCCGTCGGATCGATCGTCAGCGGCGGAAGATTCAGTTCGTAGAGATCGTATCCTCCCCGTCCTCCCGAGCGGTTCGATGCCAGGAACGTGTGGGAACCGTCCGGAGAGATCGACAGGGCGATATCATCGGCCGGGCCGTTGATCGGTCTGCCGAGATTCCGTGCGGGAGCGGCCGGAGCGAAGACGGTTTCCGGATCGATCGGAACAAAGTAGAGATCGAGGCCGCCAAGCCCCGGAAGTCCGTTCGAGGCGAAGTAGAGCGTTCGGTTGTCCGGAGCAATCCAGGGGGTCATCTCGTCGAAGACCGTGTTCACAAAGCGACCGGCGTTGATCGGCGGCTGCCACGATCCGTCCTGATCCCGCAACGCGATCCAGATATCCCGTCCGCCGAAGCCCCCCGGACGATCGCTGGAGAAGACCAGAACGCTCCCGTCGGCCGAAACACAGGGTTGCGAATCCCAGAAGGAACCGTTGATTCCCAGACCGAGGTTGCGCGGGATCATCCACGGGGTCCTCCCGTTATCGATGCCCCCCCGCAGTCCGGATTCCACGCGGTAGAGATCGCAATCGCCGAAGCCGTAGTCGCACCCGGTAAAGAACATCGTCTGCCCTCCCGGCATCAGAACCGGCATGCCGTTGCTCTGGTGATTGTTGACCTGCACGGCGAGTTCCGGCACGGTCCACCCCGTATCGGCGCGACGTGCCTGAAAAATACTGTGGGCTCCCTGTGCCCTGGAGTTCGCGGAAGTAAAGAAGAGAAGGGTGGTATCAAGCGACATCGCCGCGGCGAAATCGTCACGGGAGGAATTGAGCCGGACGAGATTGGTCAGGACCAGATCGTTCCGCAGCGGAGTCATCGACTCCGGAAGGACCGAGGGACGTTCCACCGTTCCGCCGGAACCGCCGCATCCGATGATCGAGGCGGCCACTCCGATGGCCAACATCATAACGCGGATATGCCCCCACAGGAACGCACAGCCTCCCCCTGCGGACATGTGTCCCCTCTCAGCCATACTCCCCGCTCCCCCGCCGTATCGGTTGTTCAATAAGATCATATGCCCGGGTAACATCCTGCGGTGCCTTCTCGCAGCATGGATGACAATATAACCAACACCTCCGTGGGAACTTACCCTCCGGATGTATTGAAGTTCTGCATCAGAACATACAGAAGCGGAGAGGAAAGCTCCCCTCCGCTTCTGAATGAACGTGTGAAAAAGATGTGAGGTTCCCTAAGCCGTCGCCATTGCCGCGTCTCCCTCGAATTCCGCATCGCCGAATCCAAGGACTGGATAAAAGATAAAGGGGAGGAACACCAAGCCGAGTCCGAAGCCGGCTCCTTTGCCGAATCTCTCTGCCAACTCGATATTGGCAAGAATACCGAAGATCAAGCTGAGACCGGGAATCAGCAACATGATCACCCACCAGACCGGCTTCTCAATGATCTCGACCAGAATAATCATGTTATAGATGGGTATAATAAAAGCCCATCCGGGCTGTCCCGCCTTGCTGAAGACCTTCCAGCCTCCGGCTATCCATGCAACAAAAAGAACAAGATAGAGAAACAGAAGACCGACTGAAAAATCATCCATAGAACCACCCCTGAGATGTGTTAGTGTTAATGGTTTCTACCGTTTCGGTGATCGACACCGGCCGACAAATTACACATCTTGACGAACATGAAATTCCTCTCCCGATGTTTTTCATGGTTTTATCGCAACCTGAGCTTTTTCCGTCCCTCGCTTCTCCAGCAATCCCGCCAGCACATACGCCCCGAACGCCGCAGCAAGCGAAATCAGATAGGGGTGCTCCGGCTTGAAGATATAAGCGGCCAGTATCCAGACCACCAATCCGGTCAGCAGGGCGGCCACCGCACTCCGTCCCCCGCCGAACTTTCCGAAGAGTCCGAAGAGAACCACCACGAAGATGCCGGCACTGCCGAAGGAGGAGGCCTCCTCGACAAGGTCATGCACCCCCTGCGCGTGGATCGCCAGGACGTAGGCGATCACCCCGAAGACCGCCACACCGATGCGGGCAACCTGCACCTTCCGTCGCTCGGTCATTCCCGGTCGCAGAGGGACGATCAGGTTGTGGGAGATCAGCGAGGAGGCGACCAGCAGGGCGCTGTCGACGGTGGAGAGGATGGCCGAGACGAGCGCTCCGGCAAAGAGGGCGTAGAGGATGCCGGGAAGATAGCGCTGCGCGATCATCGGCAGCAGATGCTCCGGATCGGCCAGACCGGGCATCACCGTTGCGCCGACCAGACCGATCGTTACCGGTATCATGCCGAAGAGAAGATAGACTCCTCCGGCCATCAGCGAGGAACGCCGGGCGACCTGCGGGGAACGGGCGGCGATCACCCGCGAGACCAGCTCGGCCGCCATCAGCGAGCCGCAGACCGGAATCGCCCACTGTTCCACAAGGCCGAGAATTCCTCCGTCACCGATCGGCAGAGGATTCAGTCTGGAAGATTCGACCGCCGCCAGTCCGTCGAAACCGACATCGCCGATGAAAAGAACAAAGAGGACTGCCAGTCCGGCCATCAAGGCAAGCCCCTGAATCGTGTCGGTCCAGGCATCGGCAAGGAGTCCGCCGAACATCGTGTAGAGGATCACGATCAGGGCCGCAAGGGAGATCGTCAGGTCGACGGCAAGTCCGGAGGAGGCGGAGATCACCTGACCGAACGCCCGTATCTGTGCGGCGGCCCAGAGGAGAGATGTGGGAGCCATCAGCAGGACGGCAATCCGCTCGGCGGCGCTCCCGTAGCGTCGGCGGAACAGATCCCCCATCGTCGTCAGGCGCATGCGCCAGAGGGGGATCGCGAGGAAGAGTCCCATAACGAAGAGACAGAGGGCATAGCCGAAGGGATCGGCCGATCCTCCGCTCAGCCCGTTGGTATAGATCTCCCCGGCCGCTCCGATACAGGTCTCGGCGCCGAACCAGGTGGCGAAGATCGTGAAGGTGGCCACCACATAGCCGAGACTCCGCCCGGCCACCAGATAGTCGTCTTCGGTTTTGATCCGACGAGAGATGTACCAGCCGATGCCGAGCTGAGCCAGAACGTAGACGGCAATCGCGACAAGTGTGGCGTTCATCGAGTAGAATCAGAGATCGTAACGCAGGACACCGCTGACGGCATAGATGCCCAGATCGGATTCCGGCGATTTGTTGATGGCGTTGAAACCGAAATCAAGCGTCAGTTCCGGCGAGAACTGCAGACGGTCGCTCAACCGGTAGGTAAGCCCTCCCCCGAGACGAAGGGCGAAGTGGAGCCGGGAAATCTCCGGCACGCTGACCGGTCCGGACAGACTGCGAAGATCGTTCGGATCGTTGTAGACGCAACTGGTCGATCCGGAGGTCTGTTCGAAACGGAGCTCATCCCCCACCGGCGTCTCCACGGTCAGTCCCAGCAGGAAGTAAAAGCTCTGGAAGTTCAGTTTGGCCGCCCCGGCCAGCTTCACATAGTCGAGCGTCATGTCGTAGCGATGGTAGGAAGCCTCGTCGATCGTATCCCCCTCGGCGGTCCGGCAGGGATCGCCGACGACACCCCGGTTGCCGACCGAGACGTGATCGTATCTGCCGGAGATGGCCCAGGAGAAGACGGTGTTGCGGGGAATTTCCATTTCCAGTCCCACCTGCCATCCGAATCCGGCTCCGGAACCGTACAGGTCCTGCTCGCCGTAGACCGCCCCCACATCGAAGGGACGATTGTCGAGGAAGCGATCGTTGGAGAACGATCCCCGGTTGATTCCGGCCTTCAGCGCGACCTTCACGTTCGGGGAATTTCCGCGGATGTCGGGATTCAGGACATCGCCGGGGGGATGGGCTTCGGAAGCCTCTCCCTCCTCTATCAGCCGATCCCCGGGATGAAGATCGACCGCCCGATCCGCTCCGGTCCTGTTCCCCCCACCCTCAACGACAACCTGCCCCGCCGCTCCACAATACGGGAGCACAACAAAGAGCAGGCATAGCCGACATATTCGCTTCAATATCAATAGATTCATCAGGTTTCTCGTAACATTCGGCGTCCAATCGATTCTTCCCTTGCGGGGGGAAGGCGCCCCGGATAAATTACGCATCGTGCTTCACTTGGCAGAGCTTGTGTCAACCTCTCCGGAGAAAGAACAATGGATATTACCGATTTACTCCCGCTGATCATCTTCGGTCTCATTTATCTCTTCGGCGCTTCGGCAAAAAAGAAGGCGGACGAAGAGAAGAAGAAGAAGGGGGCGCAGGGACAGCCCGCCGCTTCGCCGCAGAAGAAACAGGGATTGCAGGCACGACTGGAGGATGCCCTGCGCGAGATGCAGACCCGTGCGGAGGCCGAGAAACGGGAGAGCCCCCGCACAATGCAGACATCGGTACGGCGCGGAGATGACGGGAGCGACGTGGAGAACGAGATCAACCGGATGACGGCCTCCGCCCTGTATGACCGGGAAATCTTTTTGTCGGAAGAAGAGAAACGGAAGGAGAGGGAACGGGCTCTGCAGAATAACGAGGAGTTTCACTCCCTGATGGATGAGGTTCCGAACGAGACCTATCACGGACACGGGTTCAGGAATTTCCGGGAAGGACACGGTCTGCACACCACAGGGGCGCATGTCGATTCGTACGATGATACGGCCGTCGGTCTCAGCGACTTTCGTGAAGCGCATGGACTTCACTATGATGAGGCCATCTATTCACCGAAGAAAGGGAAAAGGGCCTTGACCTCCTCCCCGACTCAGGAGCCGGAGACCTCCCCCGTCTTCGGGAGTCCGGAAGCTCTGCGGAACGGGATTATCCTGGCTGAAATCCTGGGCAAGCCGAAAGCCCTCAGATAACAACAATCCTTGAGATAAAAGGAGCAGATGGCAACAACCTACAGAAACAGAACGGACCGGATCGGTTTCGATACCGAGGGGGGGAACGTCCTGACGTTCGACTTCCGGACGTTCCTGGTCACCGTCGCTCTGGTGGCGATCGGTCTGATCTCCCTCTACAGCGCCACATACGATGCCGGCGCGTCCGACATGTTCAAGTCACAGTTGATCTTTGCCCTGCTCGGTCTGACGATAATGCTCGGCATCGCCTTCCTTCCGGAACGCTGGATCAGAATCGCCTCGTGGCCCTCGTACGGATTCGCCCTGCTCATGCTGGCCGCAGTGATGGTCTTCGGTACCGAAATCAACGGAGCAAAAGCCTGGCTTGTGGTGGGACCGATCTCCATCCAGCCCTCCGAACTCGCAAAGGTCGCCTCGCTGATGGCCGCCGCCTTCTTCATCAGTCGTGAAGGGCGGGAGCTGACGAACTGGCGTGATCTGGGGATCACCGCCGCCATTATCGGACTTCCGATGCTGGTCGTCTTCAAGGAAGATCTCGGTTCGGCAACCGTTTTCGGGGCGTTGCTTCTGGGCGTGTTCCTCTGGGCCGGAGCCGATCTGTTCCTCCTCTTCGCACTGGTCGCCCCGGTCATCGTCGCCGTGACGGCTCTCTGGAGCTCAACGGCGATGTACGTCACGCTCGGAGCGGTCCTCCTCGGGATGATCGCCTTCCGTCGGTCGGTCGTCGTCACCGCCCTCGGCTTCGCGCTCTCGGTCGTTGTCGGCTTCGTCACGCCGGTTCTCTTCCAGAAACTGCCGGAATACCAGCGGGTCCGCATCGAGGTTCTCTATGATCAGTCGAACATCGATCCCCAGGGCTACGGCTACAACCTGATCCAGTCGATGCTCGCCATCGGCTCCGGCGGGGTGACCGGCAAAGGATTTCTTCAGGGGACGCAGACGCAGCTCCGCTACGTGCCGGAACAGTACACCGACTTCATCTTCAGCGTCACGG
>CAMLOB010000105.1 GCA_946481475.1 uncultured Chlorobiota bacterium
CACAGCCGCGTTACACTTTCACCATGCCCGATTATTGACTTTCCCAACGGGCTGAACATATATTTGCTTCCGTGTGTGGGAGTACCAACAACCTTTTCTTTGCCATATCCCTTTCTGACCGATCGGGACGTTCGGTCCCTCTGCACATCAGCGATTCTTCCGTCTCTGCACCGCAATCCGAATGACGACACAGTGTCTGTTCAAGGAGACGGAATACCGATGTATCTCTTCAGTCCGTTTACCCGTCAGTCGGCCCGCAACTCGAATGGAGCGTCTTATGAATCGGAATCCCGGAGATAATGCCTGCAGTTCCTGCACCGCCCGCACCCTGTCGATCTTTGCCCGCCTGAATAATGCCGATCTGGACCAGATGACCGGCTGCAAGTCTTCGCGGCTGTTCAAAAAAGGGGAAACGATTTATTCTGAAGGGAACGCTCCCTTGAACGTCTATTGTCTGCAGCAGGGGAAAGTGAAGATCATGAGAACCGGAGAGAACGGTCGCGAAGGAGTGATCCGCTTCGTCGGACCCGGAGCCGTCTTCGGTCATCGTCCCCTCTTCTCCGGCGACAGATACTACGACAACGACGCCGTTTCACTGGAGGACAGCTCTATCTGCGCAATCCCCCACTCCTTCTTCATCGATCTGGTCTCCCAGCGTCCGGAACTTGCCGGAAAGGTACTGGAACTTCTGTCGGATGAACTGAAGTCGACAGAGGACCGGCTGATCGATTCGGCCCAGAAGCAGGTCCACGAACGGGTGGCCGGAACGCTTCTGTTGCTGGTTCAGAGTTTCGGGTACGCCGAAGACAACGTCACGCTGAATCTTTCGATCACACGGGATGAACTGGCCGGCATGGTCGGGACCGTCCCCGAAACGACTATCCGCGCCCTTTCGGTTCTCCGCCGGAAGGGATGTATCGAACTCGGACGACGGCACATTTCGATTCTGGATCAGCAGAGTCTGGAGCGGGAGGCGAATCTGACCTGGTGAATTCCGCACGCGTTGCAAACGGCAGACCCCTCTTCGAGATTTTTATAAAAAATGTATGACATCGGTCATGAATCGGGAAGTCGGCGTTCCGTATTATTTGTCGATTTCGGAAACCGTTTTGTACATTCTGTCCGCTTGTTGCAAGGAGTTGAATGAAAGCCGAAGAAAACCGATTGCATTGCAGGAATTGCTCCGCCTTCCCGCAGTCTATCTTTAGGAATCTGCCCGTCCGGCTGCTTGACGATCTTGCCCTGAACAAGCGCCATGCACATTTCCTTCCCGAAGAAGTGCTGATCGCAGCCGGAACTCCGCATGTCAATGTTATCTGTCTCCAGAGCGGTTGCGTGGGGGTATGCGGTGAGCCGGACAGGGAGAGATCGTTTCTCTACACCGGAGCTCCCGGAGACGCGTTCGGCATCCGCGATCTCCATCTTCCCGGTAGTCTGAATTCCAGAACCGTCACCGGTATCCGTGAAGGATGCTACTGTCTGATCCCGACCGAATATCTGAGAGGGCTCTGCACATCCGAGCCGTCGCTGATGATGGCGGTTCTCAGCCATCTCAGCAAACGGATCTCCCTGTTGACTCCTCCTTCGGAAGATCCGCAGGGATAATTCTCTTCCCTTTCTCCCGCATTCCGCCCTCTCATCTCAGCCGATCGGCACCGGAATTGCGGGAGAACGAGGCCCGAAAAAAAACGGACCTCCGGAGCTTCCTGCTTCTCCGAAGGTCCTTCCAACCGTCGATCGGTACGTAGAGCCTCTTCGATACGGATGGAATACACGGAGTTCCACCCCTACCCTGCCTACGGCCTATCGCCAGTCGTCTTATCCGATCTCGATCCGGCGCGCTTCGTTCCCCTCTCCGGCAACCGGCACGTTCACTTCAAGCACGCCATCCTTGTACCCGGCCTTCACCTGTTCCTTGTCGACTCCTTTCGGCAGAGGAATCGAGCGGTAGAAGCTTCCGTAGGATCGTTCGCTCCGGTAATAGCCCTCCCTCTTCTCCTCCTCGCTGCTCTCGCGTTTCCCTTTCAGGACCAGATGGTCGTCGTCCACCTCGACGGTAATATCTTCCTTCCTCACTCCCGGAATATCGGCCCTCACTACGATCGAATCGTCTTTGCGGATCACGTCCACCCGGGGATTCCAGTCGGCCCCTCCGCCGCTCCCCTCCGCTTCGGATCCTTCAAACCACCGCACCAATTGTCCCAATCGTTCCCTTCCGTCGAACAGCCGCTCGAAGTCTTCCATGATCCGCTTTGCCGCGCCGAACGGATTCAGCCCCCATGCGGGAGAGCTTTCGGTCTTCGCCGGCGTGATGATCTGCTGCTCTCCCCCGGTCCCCGTTTCCCGTTGTCCGTTCTTTTTTTCGACTGTCACATCTGAGTTCATATCGACACTCCTGCAACTTCTGTTGCCTGTTTTTATGAAAAATGGAAGGTTCCGACAGAGTTATTCCCTTGTCAAGGCATGGAACTCCACGTCGCCCCCCATCGTTCCCTTCTCCGCATTCTCAAAACCAATATGGGATCAAATGAGGAGAGAGAACCATGATAAAAGTCATGGTACTGGAATTTCAGTCGCCATAAATTTGTTAAAAGCAACACCATCAATCGTGAACGAACAGAGAGGTGACCGTTATGAAAGTTCGAGAGATTATGACTTCCCGTCCCCGCGTCTGCTCCCCGTCCGATCTGCTGAGCGAAGCCGCCGCTGCGATGTGGGAGAATGATTGCGGCGTCCTGCCGGTTGTCGATGAGGAGGGACGGGCTGTGGGGATGATCACCGACCGGGACATCTGTATGGCGACGACATTCAAAGGCTCGTCCCCCACCGAGCTCCACGTCTCGGATATCGGCTATCGCGCTCCGTACAGTTGTCATCCGGATGATCCGGTTGCAGAGGCCATCAATATCATGCGGGACGCGCAGGTCCACCGGATTCCGGTGGTTGACGACGACAACCGTGTGCAGGGGATCCTCTCGACAAACGACGTCATTCTGGAAGCAACCGCGCGGAAGGGGAAGGAGGGGATCGGATACTCCGATGCAGTAAAGCTGATGAAGGAGATTTCCGCCCACAGGAGTTATCCGGCAACGGTCTCGCGCGAAACGATCGAAACCGCCGACATCGCATAGGAAAAAACACCAGGAAAATGTTTCGGACAACGGAGACGGAATCAAATCACCGGCAAGAGTCCTCAACACAGATACCCTCGGAATAAACGGAAGAACATCATGGTCATTCACCGCTGGAACCTGAACGGATTTCGGAACCGCACTGAAGCGGGACGGATACTCGCCGAATTGTTGGCGACCGACGGACATGTAGAGAAACAGGAGAGCATCGTCCTCGGCATTTCGCACGGAGGAGCCTGCGTTGCCGCTGAGGTTGCCCGCAGACTCTCCCTTCCGTTCGACTTGCTGCCGGTCGGTACGCTCGACATCTCCGGCAGAAAAGGGACAACAACCGGAGCGGTTACGTCGAACGGAACGGTAGTCTTCGAGCACGATCCGATTGACGAGATCGGGGCCGATCCGGAAGATCTGCGGGATGAGATCTATGCGGAACTCCGACATCTGGCGAATCTGGAGATGGAGTATCGCCGGACAACAGGAACGTCCCTCTCAGTGGAAGGAAAGAAGATTGTGATCGTCGATGATGGGGCCGCCACCGGAGTAAGGCTTCTGGCGGCGATCCGCGATGCGAAATTCAGAAGAGCCGCTTCAGTTATCGTTGCGCTTCCGGTTGCCTCCCGCGAGGCCCTGCACCTGATACGGGAGGCGACCGACGACACGGTCTGCGTCCTCGTCTCGGGGGCATTCTCCTCGGTTGGTGAATGGTATAGTGACTTCCGACGGGTCGACGACCGGGAGGTGACCGGACTTCTGGAAGACATGCGGGAGCATAAAACAAAGGATCAAACGGAAAACCGGACAACGTCCGACGTCACGCACTACAGAACCCGCCGATCAGACGTATCATCGTCGGTCTACAGCCGGGTTTCCGTCTGAATGTCCGGCAGTTCGGAATGACGGCAAGAAAATCATTTGTGGGTGTCCAATAGTCTCCATGCAAATTCCTCGGAACCTGCCCTTCGGGTTCCGGGGGATTTTTGTTTGAGCCCCTCCCCTCCTTCCTATTCCTCGATATACATCACGGCCGAATCCTCGATATATCGGGACGGGTTGAAGAACTCACCGAACGTTTTCTCCACCTCCACCAGCAGTCCCCCCAGCTCCACCACTTTCTCGGTAAACTTCGCCGTGGCTGTCGGGAACTTCTCCCTGTCGGAGAAGAGATCGATCAGCTCTCTGTACCGCCTGATGTTGATCAGCATCCGCGTGGTCAACTGACCGAATCGTATCCGGATCGACTGTACCCGGTACATGTATTTCTCCACATGGAGCATCCACGATTTCGAGGCGGCCTGCGAGTCTCCCAGCTCGATCATTTTCGCCTCGATCGTCTGGCGGATCCGGTGCTTGTACTCGTCCCGCTCCCGTTCGGTGGTGGCGGCCAGATACCCCTGACAATCAGACCGCTTCAGTCCGTAGAACTCGATCTGGTCCTCCATCAGTGCGGCGTTCTCCTTCTGCAGGGCATCCAGCTCTTCATTGATCGACTTCCACTCGTTGTTGATGTCGGCCCGCTGGCTTTCGAACTGACTGACGGCGTTGAGCAGGAAGAGCATGCTCGGCGTCTTCTCCGCCAGCTTCTTCCCGTCCTTGCCGATCCCTCCGATCAGCGAGAAGAGGCCGGATGCGACGGTGTTGACAACCGTTCCGTAAAGAGGGACGTTGCTTGCGGTGTTGCTGATCAGCTTCACCCCCTGATTGATAAAGTCAAATCGTTTCTCCTCCTTCCCCTTCGCCGCATACCACGCATCGTATTCTGTCTTCCACGACCTGAACTCATCGTAATTCTGGAGATTGCTGACGTTGCCGAGCGCATTGAAGAATCGCTGCGACGCCGAGAAGAGTCTGGCCGGCTTCACATCCCGCTGCAGACTGAGAAGTTCGGCAAAGGCCAGTTGTCCGTTCAGCGAGATAAAGGTCTTCCGCTTGTTCTCAAGAATCGCAAGGCGATGATCCTGTTTGTCGACCAGTTCCCCAAGCTTCTGGATTCTCCCCTCAATGTTCCGATCGGCAAGACTTGCCATCTCCTCCCGAATCTTCACAATCTCTCCCTCGGTCAATTCCAGTTGGCGGTTCAATCCCTCCAACTGGACTTCCCGTTCCTTTTTGATCTGATCGGTCACCCCGTCGTTCTCCTGGGCAAGGGCAGCGTGAAGGCTGCAGCAGATCATCAATAGAGGCAACGCTTTTCGCATGGAATCGATCCCGCTCATGTTGGTCTTGTGCTGTTCATTCATGGTTGATTGCACCCGCAATTCTCCTCGGCATTCGGGCAAAGGGACCGGGCGACTGCAAGATACATCGGGGAGGGGAAGAGCCGGATTTGCAGGAGAGGAAATTTTCCGCTCCGGGAGATCGTGGGGAGGAGGAACAGGGAGAAGAGGGGAAACCGACCGGGAGAGATCCCCGACGGAAGGAACTCTCTTTTTGTGGAAGCGTCTGAAAGCCGAACCTCTCGGCAACCGTTGTGTGAGCCGAAGCGTTGTCCGAAGTCCGGAAAGAAGATCAACACGTTCATCGAATCGAACCGGTATGATACGCTGTGTCGTTTGCTTTTGTATCCTCGTCATCTGTTCGGCCGAAGCCCAGACCGGACTTGACCAGCCGGCTCTTGACAGCCTGATCGCAGCCTGCTCCGACAGCCACTCGGCAAACTATGCCCTATGGCTTGACGGGAAACCGGTCCTCTCCCGCACCGACAGCACAACCGCCCCTCTCCTCCCCTGTTACTCCGTTCTCAAGTCGGTCGCCTCCCTTGCCGTCGGCAGACTGATGACCGACGGCCTCATCAGAAGCATCGACGAACCGGTCTATACATTCTATCCCGAGTGGAAACAGGGCTACCGGAAGTTGATCACGATCCGGCATCTGCTGAACCATACATCCGGAATCGAGAGCCGGGAATCGACGACCGAGGACTGGACGGAGGCCCCCGATCTGGTGCAGGTCGCCCTCTGCACCGATCTGGTCAGTCCACCCGGAGAATATTTCAACTACAACAACAAGGCATTGTTCCTGCTGCTGGATCTGATCGGACGGGCGAGCGGGATGCGACCCGACAAGTACATCGGGGAGAAAATTTTCGCACCGCTCGGGATCACGAATTACCGTTGGGACTACGATGACAAGGGGAATACGAAAGGACTTCTGACGACCTCGCAGGAACTGGTAAAGATCGGACAACTGGTGCTGGACAAAGGGATGTGGGAAGGAGAGCGAATCATATCGGAGGAGTGGATTGATCTGTCGCTGCAACCGGGACAACCCTACGTCGCGAACTGCGGACTTCTCTGGTGGATCATACCGGAACGGACCGACTACATCGTCGACGATACCTTTATTGATGAGTTGAGAGGAGCCGGAATCGAGGAAACGCTGATCGACAAATTTGAACTTCTCAGAGGACGCTACACGGAGGTGAACATACCGGAAGACAAGCTTGCCGAAGTCTTCGGGAAAGATTGGGCTGAGTATCTGGAACGGGAATTCTACCCGTACTTCCCGGCCCGCAGTCGCAGGGAGTACAGTCCGGAAGTCATCGGATACAAGGCCGAGGGATGGCTGGGACAGTACTTCGTCATCTAGCCCGAAAAGCGACTGGTTGCGGCCCGGATGGTGGAGTACTCCGAGGATTACACGAGCAGCACGGATGAGATGCGGGAGTTCGAGAAGTACGTCCGGCGGGTTGTGGAATAGGAGGTAAACGGAAGAGGAGTTCTGATATATTCGTTTTTTTTCTGTCCGCTGCAGAGTAGGGAGCAGAGCAGATCCACAATGAACGATACCGTTGTTATCAGACCGATCCGCGAAGCGGATGCCCGCGCAGTTCTCGATCTGCTTCGTCCGATCATCACCCGGGGTAATCTGACGATCATGCAGGGAGAGTTGTCGATCGAAGAGCAGATAGAGTACATCCGTGGATTCGGTCCCGGGAAACGGGGGGTCTGCAACGTTGCGGTGCTGGAAGAAGACGGGAGGATTGTCGGCATCCAGAGCATCGAGCCGTTCAGTGCCGGAGAGATTGCGCTTGCGCATGTCGGAGAGATCAGCACGTTCGTGGCGATGGAGATGCAGGGATGCGGGATCGGGAGGAAGTTGAGCGAGAGAACGTTCGATCAGGCGCGCGAGCAGGGGTTTCTGAAGGTGATGGCGATTATCCGCGGAGATAATCCGCAGGCCCTCTCGTTCTACCGGAATCTCGGATTCGACACGATCGGCATCGCCCGGCGCCACGCACTCGTCAACGGCCGGTTTGTGGATGAGGTGTTTACCGAGAAACTTCTCGAGGAGTGATATCACGATCCGATCTGCGCAGATCCGTTCAATCCGTCCGATCTGTGGTCTATATAACTCTACGAACTCCATACACTCCCAACTCTACGAACTCTCTCCTACCCTCCTCACCTTGAACTTCGCCACAAGCAATCCGTGGATATGGACGGCCGATCCGGGGAGGACCGCTTCGGGATAGATCGGGTTCGAGGTGGCCAGCCGGATGTATTCTCCCTCGAAGTAGATCTGCCGAAGTCGGGCAGAGCCGCCGGCAAGCGAGACCAGACAGATTGCTCCGTTCATTGTCGGGACACCCGGCCGCACCACAAGCCAGTCACCCTGATAAATGCCGACGCCGTTCATCGAGGCGGTGGTGGCCCGGACGATCATGTCGCCCGGATCGATGTTCGGCAGGAGTTCGGAAATGGCGTCCCGGGACGTCAGGCGTCCGGAAGGGATATGATCGGTGAGATCGGCATCCCCGTCAAGGTGACGAAGTCCTTCAGGAAGGATGCGGATATGTATGAAGCCGGAGGTCGTGCGATCCAGAGCGATCAGCCCCTTGCGGGCCATCCTGTGGAGCATCTGGTAGACGGCGCTCCGGTTGTGCAGTTCGAGACGCTCGGCGATCTCCCCACCCGAAGGTGAACGCCCCAACTCCTCGAACAGCCGATGAATCTCCCGCAATGTCTCGCGTTGTCGCCCGGTAATCCGCACCATGGATCGGTCACGAAACCTGTTACTTCAACTTCACGGATCGATGCCGATGGAACGTTCCTCTTTCCCTACTCCCGTTCCAGCACTTCAACCAGCGCCGTCAACAGAGCCGCCGGATTGCCGGACAGAACGAAGTCGATGCCGACAAGGGTCAGACGGTCCTCCGCAGAACGGGTGAAGAGGAGAAGACTCGGAATGTAGTCGGCCCGGATTCCCCTGCCGTTGCGGTAGAGTTCCATCAGTCCCAAGTTATAACAGAAGCTTCCGTCACGCTCGCTCAGGAGCGTTATGTTTCGGTATACTTCGGAAGTGTTCAGGTAGAATGCGGCATCGGGGATGATGACGACCACCAGAGGAGCCTCAGGCAGATGAGGGAGGAGAGCATCGAGCTGGGCGAGATAGCGGAAGGTCTCCTCTTCTTCACTCCCTCCGGCAATAAACATGAGCACCCGCCTCCGGTCGGCGATTATCTGCCGAAGCGTCGTCTCACCCCGCTCCGGATGAACCAGTTCCAGATCGGACGCATCGAAATCGAACCGGATGAGTCTTTGCAACAAGGCTCTCCGTCTGTTCCGCAGACGGAGGATCGTCTCATCAACCGACCGGAATTCTCCCAGCTCAACCTTCCGAAGACTCTCAAAACAGATCGTCGGTACCGCCGGACGTTTCCCCTTCCCTCGCGTCGAGTCACTCATCGCGTCACCCCCTCCATCATCGTCGGTATGTTCTCTTCGGTGCGCAGAGCCAGCAGATCCCTCCACTCATCTTCGGCAACCGGCCGGATCAGGAGATCGTGACGGGGCAGACGGGAGAGGAAGGGATGCAGATGGGAATGCAGGGCACACTCGGCAGGCATTATCGGTCGCCTGAAACGATGCAGGAACTTGATGTCGATCAGATAGTGCCGACGACCGTCGCAGAGGAAGTCCGACGGAGGAGGTTCTCCCCCCGGGGAAAGGACTTCCGGATAGGGATCGGAACAGACAAGGGCAAGGCCGCCGATTCCGGTACCGACCGGATCGATGTTGTAAAAGAGGATCGTGTCTCCGGGCAGAAGTTCATTCCGGATATACCGGCATGATTCCGTCTCGCGCACGTTCTCCCAGGGGGTCACCTGATCGCACTGCAAATCGTTGATCGAATACCGCAACGCACGTGATGTAAACAGCCATCGTCCCATCGAACGCTCCGATTGTTCCCGATAACATCGGCAGAAAAAACGGTTGGCGGTCGGTGACGGATGCCGCGAGAGAGGCGCACCTTTTTCGTATCCATATAACGAACCGACCGCCAACCGATTCATACCGAACTTCTTCATCTTCGTCACCTTCGGTCTGATCGAAGGGCCCGAGTCGTCGGCATCGACTCGTTCTCTCCGTTCGATCTCTCACGTGCATAATACGCCGGGTCGCAGGGTGGAACAATTGTTATTCACAGGTGAGGACGTATGCGTTTTTCGGTCGGAACAAGAGAGGTCGGACGTGAAAAGATCATCCGTTTTTTCAGTACGCTCGGTAAACGCCCGGCCTGCCCGCTTCCGAAACGCATGGTTTTTCGCGGCTTCCGGAACCGATGGGGAATTGTGGGTAATCGTCGGCGTTGTTTCCGAAACCCAGAGCCGCGGGAGGAGGTTTTCCACAGTCGCCTGAATCACAGGCCGGAATAACGGGTGAGGTTGTCCATCGTTTTCTTTCTCGAATTGTCGGGGAGAGTTCATAGAGTTGAGAGTGTATGGAGTTCGTAGAGTGTGAATGACGGAGGGAGGAGCATTCCTTTGTCGTTTGCACACTTGGTGATTTCTTCGTGTCCTTTGTG
>CAMLOB010000106.1 GCA_946481475.1 uncultured Chlorobiota bacterium
GCAATTGGCACCGGCGACCGAGGGAATGGTCATCGAGAGCATCTATATCGATCCCCCGTCGGCCTCACCCCCATTCGCTATCGAGAATGCTCCGGCGCTTCCGGTGCGTTTGCAGGCGGGAGGAGGAGGATTGGGGGGATTGCTTTCGGTCGATCTCTCCTTCACACCCGATCAGGAACAGGTCTACACCGGGCGTCTCTGCTTCCAGATCTCGGAACCGTGCGACACGCTGATCTGCATCGACCTGCGGGGTGAAGGTATCCGCTCGAACATCTACGTGCCGCAGAGCAATCTGGATTTCGGCAACGTCAACTACTGCGAGGAGGATACGCTCGGACTGACGATCTACAGTGTCGGTCCGATTGACCTGACGGTGAATGACATCCGGCTGGTTGGTGGTGACATCGCCGGGTTCGAGATCATCTCGGTCTCGAAGCCGACGCCGGTGACGCTCGCGAGCGGCGTTCCCGACATCATCGATTCGATCGACGTCCGGATTCGCTTCATCCCGGCAAACGTTCCGCCGGACGGAGTGAAGACGACGATGCTGGAGATCGAGAGCGATGATCCGCGACAGGGGCTTCTGCAGATTCCGATCTCCGGTACGCGGACATCGCCGCAGGTTGTCGGACCTCCGCTGGTCAGCTACGGCACGGTGGTCGTCAGCGGATCCAGTACGCAGGTTGTGACGCTGACGAACACGTCGGAGGATACGATCCGGATCACCAATCCGGCGACGCTGACTTCGGCCTTCCGTCTGGTGACGCCGGCTCCGCTGGTGATCCCGCCGAACTCCTCGATCGACGTTCGCGTGGAGTTTATCCCGACCGGATCGCAGACCTACAACGACACGCTTGTCGGTTCCTTCAATCTTCCCTGCTTCGGCGAGATGCGGGTGCCGCTGACCGGCGAAGGGTTGCAGGGGGAGACGGTGATCTCGATTCCGAAGACGGTTGCCGGTGAGCCGGGTCAGGAGATCCTGATCCCGATCGTGCTGGAAGAGGCGCAGGCGATTGCCGATGTCGGGGCCACAACGCTTCAGATCGATCTCCGCTTCAACGGATCGATGCTCCTTCCGCTCGATGTGCAGTTCACCAACGGCACGGCGAAGGCTGCCGCGGCAAGCGGGAACATTATTTCCGACGGACTTGAAGGGGAGGACCGCGTGGTCCGGATCGAACTGAAGAACGACCCCCTCCCGGCCGCCCCCGACACGCTCGGCTGGATGAAGGCGGTGGTTCTGCTCGGCAATTCCGTCACCACGCCGATCTCGCTGGAGGATCCGGTCTGGACAGACGGCGAAGTCGTCACCACGACCGATGACGGCGAGTTCACGTTGCAAGGCTACTGCAACGTCGGCGGCGACCGGCTGATCCGGGTCGAGGGACTCTTCGGCATCAAGACGGTTGCGCCGAATCCGTTCGGAGAGGAGACCGAGATCGAGTTCGAGACCGTGGAGAACGGCAGGACGTCGCTCGAAATCTTCGACCTCCACGGTCGCAGGGTGGCGACGCTTCTTGACGTAAGCGATCTGCCGGTTCAGGCCCACATCGCCGTCTGGAACGCTGAGCCGCATCCGGCCGGAGTCTACTACGCCGTCCTGACCACGCCGACGCAGCGGAGTGTGAGGCGGATGGTGGTAGTTAAGTAGAGTTCATAGAGTTTATAGAGTGTGGATGTGGATGAGTGAGGGAGTGAGTGAGTCAAGAGTCAGCGAGAGTTGAGAGTATCTCTGGTAGCCGTCGGTCTTTAGTCCGCCGCCGCGGACCGGGACGCCCGGAGCGAAACGAGTTGCTTTGAGTTGTCCTGAAGTGAGTGTGGATGAGTGAGGGAGTGCGTGAGTCAGGAGTTGAGAGTCGTAAGTCGAGAGCATCCAATTGCTGATCGCTGAAAGCTCATAGCTGATCCCTCATCTCCTCCCGGAATCACGCAATCCGCCGCGGCGGACGCAAAGCTGATAGCTCAAAGCTGATCTCTGAAAGCTGACCGCTCAAAACTGAAAGCTCATAGCTGACTGCTCAAAGCCACCCCCACGTACCCGATTGCAAACGAAGAGCCCCGTATATCCGAAATCCGAAATCGACAGATATGATACGACAGCAGCCATCCATTGCTCGACAACTCTTTGCCGGAGTGATGATTTTTCTTCTGACCTCCTTTGCTCTTTCAGCACAGGATCAGAGCGGCGAGGAACGCCTTACTCCGGCGGAACGACAGGCGTTGCAGCAGATGCGTCCCAGACTCGGGATCTACGGCGATCTCGGACTGAACCTTCATACCGGAAGTTTCTTCGGTCTTCCCGAAGCCCTCTCCTGCTGTCTGAACGATTCCACAGCGTTCGGCGGCGATCTCGGGTTCGGCTTCAGCGGAGGGTTCCTCTTCGAGCTGCCCCTGACGCCGAAGTGGTTCCTGGAAGTCCGGGCCGGATATTCCTCGGTCGGTGCGTTGCTGACGACGCAGGCCAATATCGGACCTGTTCTCGTCGGAGAATCGGATACCGCGAGCGGAATTTCGGAGTACACGCTCGACGCATCGCTCGGGGAGATCGGCGGCGGCTTCACGATCGGATGGCGTCCGCTCGATATGCCCCTGACCTTTCGGTTCGGTCCGGAGTTCGGCATCTTCATGCAGAAAAGCTATACCCAGCAGGAGGAACTGATCGAACCCTCCTCTGCGGCGTTCATTGCCCCCGATGGAAGCGCAACCCGCACCCGGAATGTATCGTCGGGAGACATCGCCAACACAGGCTTGCAGATCAATGCAGTGCTGGCGGCTGACTATGAATTGCCGATGAACGCCGACCGTACCTTGCTTCTCGTCCCGGAACTTCGCTATTCGTTCCCCTTTGCTCCGGTTCGGGATGATCTTGACTGGAATATCCACAGGATTCGTGCGGGAGTTGCGCTGAAGTATTCGCTCCCTCTTCCGAAGCCTGCGCCGCCGATTCCGCCGGACATCGTTATCAGCGAACCGCCGCCGCCGCCGGCATTGCCGGTGATCGCCGCGGATATCAGTGCCGTCGGCGTTACCAGAGAGGGGGTCGAGAAGGAAATTCTGCAGATCACCGTCGAGGAGTTCATCAACACGCAGACCCATGCGATGCTGAACTATATCTTCTTCGATGAGAATTCATCGACCATCCCTCCACGCTATACCCAGTATGCCGGGGATGCCTCCGGTCGGTTCAACTATGAATTGCTTCGCGATCAGGGAACGCTTGCAGTCTACCATCAGATCCTGAACATTCTCGGTGCCCGCATGAAGGCCGATCCCGCAGCACGGATCACGCTGACCGGAACGAACTCGAACAAAGGGGTCGAGGAAGGGAATCGTGCCCTGTCGCGGGCACGTGCCGAGAGTATCAGGAATTATCTGACCGAACGATGGGGGATCGATCCGGACCGGATTGCCGTGAAGGATCGGAATCTTCCCTCGCTCCCCTCGAACCCCGATTCGACCGACGGTGACGAGGAGAACCGTCGCGTGGAGATCGTATCGAACCGCGAGTCTCTGCTGGAACCGGTCACCACCGACGATACGCTCCGGACGGTCGATCCGCCGACGCTTCGCGTGAAGACGAATTTCACCGCCGATGCGGGAGTGGAGAGCTGGTCGCTGCAGATTCGGCAGGGACCGCAACTGCTGAAGGAGTTCAGCGGATCGGGTGAGGTGCCGGAAAAACTCGACTGGAACATTGAAGGAGATCCCTCAAACATTCCCCGTCGCCAGCAGCCCCTTGCGGCTGTCCTGAGTCTGCGTGACGGACAGGGACAGACCGAGTCGGCGGTGACGCAGTTGCCGGTGGAACAGTTGACGATCCAGCGGAAACGTCAGGATACGCTCGGCGATATCGTCTACGACCGGTTCAATCTGATCACCTTCGAGTTCAACAGCGCAAAGCTTTCGCCGCCGAGCAGGAAGATTGCAAAGGAGATTCGTGAGAGAATCCGTCCGCAGTCGAAGGTGAGCATTGTCGGCTATTCCGACCGGCTCGGCGAGGCGGAACACAACCTGAAGCTCTCGACCGAACGTGCGCAGAATACGGCAAAGGAACTGGGTGTGTCGGTGGATAATGCGCAGGGAGGAGGAGAGAATACCGAACTGTTCGACAACAATCTGCCCGAGGGACGCTTCTATTCGCGAACGGTCAGCATTGTTATCGAGACGCCGATCAATCAGTAGGAAAGAAGTTCAAAATTCAAAATTCGAAAGGAAAAATCAACAAAGGTAGAATGGAACGTTGGAGAGGTTAACCTCTTCGGATATGGAGTTCGTTCCGTTCCGGCACAGGGGAGTCAGTTCCGTCTACATTCACTGTTGCCTGTTCCCTCGGGGTGTGACCTTAGCCGAACGTGCCGTCCCCGCTCTCAGGAATCAGCATTCAAAGGAGAAGCGACCCTGAAAGATCCGTTGTCTCCTTTTTGAATTTTTCCTTTTCAATTTTGCATTGAATGGAATGTTGCATTGAAAAGAAGTTCCTTCTATACGTTGCTTCTCCTGGCCGTTGCCTTTACGCTCTGGTCGTTTCGGGTGACGGAGTTCAGTCCGGCGGAGATCTACGAGGGATTTTTCGTCCGGGATGCTTTCAGCGATTTCCTTTCCGGACTCTGGCCGTTCAACTGGGAGATCCTCGGCGAGGTTGCCTGGCAGGCGCTGGTCACCATTCAGATCGCCTGGGTCGGCACGCTCCTCTCGCTGATCGTTGCCCTCCCCCTCTCGTTCATGGCCGCCCGCAATGCCGCTCCATCAATTCTGCTCGGACTGGCCACCAGATTCTTCTTCAACTTCGACCGTTCCATCGACGTGCTGATCGTCGCCCTGATCTTCGTCTCGGCCATCGGTCTCGGTCCTCTGGCCGGTACGCTCGCCATCGCTTTTCATTCGATCGGCTCGCTCGGCAAGCTCTTTACCGAGGCGATTGAGGCGACCGATCGCGGACCGATCGAGGCGCTTGAATCGGTCGGCGCAAACCGTGCGCAGGTTGTCCGCTGGGGAGTTGTTCCGCAGGTATTGCCCTATCTGATCTCCTACACTCTCTACCGACTCGAACTGAACATCCGCTCGGCAGTCGTTCTGGGCATTGTCGGCGCCGGAGGGATCGGCTTCCTCCTTCTGGACAATATCCGGCAGTTCCAGTATCACAACGTCTCGATGATCCTTGTCTTCATCATCTGTCTTGTGCTGGTCATCGACTGGGCTTCGGGGAGATTGAGACGGGGGGTGTAGAGAGTTCGTAGAGTGGAGAGTTGATAGAGTTCATAGAGTGTGAGAGTGTGGGGGTGCGAGAGTGTAGGAGTTGGAAGGGAGAGTTCGTAGAGTGAAGAGTTTATAGAGTTCATAGAGTGTGGGGGTGCGAGAGTGTATGAGTTGGAAGGAAAAGTCAGAGAGTGTGCTCACAACTCAAAGCTCAAAGCTCACAACTCAAAGCTCACAACTCAAAGCTCACAACTCAAAGCTCACAGCTCAAAGCTCACAGCTCAAAGCTCACAGCTCACAGCTCACAGCTCACAACTCAAAGCCCCCTCTACCCCCCGCATATCTCATGTACTCTCCTCAACTCCGGCGGACTTCCGAGCAGAATCAACAGATCATTTCCGAGCAGTGGCGTATCGGCCGAGGGGTTGGAGATGATCTCCTCTTCTCTTCGGATTGCCAGAAGAGTGACGCCGAAGTTTCTGCGCAGATCAAGTTCCGCCAGTGTCTTCCCGTCCGCTTCCGATCCGCTCTCAATCCGGATCGATTCGATCTCCACGTCCGGAAGATCCAGCGGAGCGGAGGGGCCGTTTCCGCTTGCCATGCTGCTCTTGCGCAGCATCTCATACCCTTCGGCCCGCACATTGTCGATGAATGCTTCGATCTCGTTCTTCGGCAGATGGTAGCAGGCCAGAACACGGGAGAAAATTTCAATCGACGTCTCGTACTCCTCCGGTATCACTTCATTTGCCCCAAGTTGATAGAGTTCCTCCACCTCCTTGACGAATCGCGTCCGGGCGATGATATACAGTCCGGGATTCATCTGCCGCGCTTCGGCGACGATCGAGCGGGTGGCGATCGGATCGGAGATGACCACAACGGCAACGCGCGCCTCCGGAATGCCGGCCCGCCTCAGCACTCCTTCCTGTGCGGCATCTCCGAAATAGATCGGTTCATCCTGTGCTCTCCCTTTGCGGACAAGTTCCCGGTTCAATTCTATAATGACATACTCTGCCTGTGCATGACGTGCTGCCCGGGCCACGTTCGATCCGTTCAATCCGTAGCCGACGATCACAATGTGATTTTCGAGAGAAGCGTGGGATTCCTCCGGCATCCCTTCACCCTTGCTCCCGAAGCTGAACCACGTCGGCGGACCGTTGCGGACAACCCTGTCGACAAGACGGGGAGCGGCGTTGATGACGAAAGGAGTGGCGGCCATCGAGAGGACGGAGACGGCGATGAAGATGCCGTAGAGTTCCTCGGAGATCAGTCCGTAGTCGACGCCGACTTTCGAGAGGATGAAGGAGAACTCGCCGATCTGGCTCAGACCCAGAGCGCTCAGCAGAATGACCCGGATGGAGAGACCAAGCGTTGCCGATGCGGCCGAGGCGGCGATAAACTTCAGGAGGAAGACGCCGAGCGTTCCGCCGATGATCAGCAGAGGATGCCGCAACAGCAACTCCGGGTTCAGCAACATGCCGACCGAGACGAAGAAGAGACTGGTGAAGGTGTCGCGGAAGGGGATGATCATGCTGAATGCCTGGTGGCTGTACTCCGATTCGGAGATGACCAGTCCGGCCAGAAACGCCCCGAGCGCAAGCGACAGACCGACCTGCGAGGTCAGCCAGGCCGTAGCGAAGCAGAGAAGAACCACCGAGAGGAGGAAAAGCTCCCGGCTTCGCGTATAGACCACAGCGTGCAACAGCCGGGGGACGATATATCGCGCCCCGACGAGGACCAGGGCAACGACGCCGACTCCCTTACCCAGCAGAAGAGCGATTTCCACCGGATCGGCTTCGGAGGGATCGGCCAGAATCGGGACGGCCAGCATCATCAGGACAATGATGATATCCTGGAAGATCAGAATTGCCAGAATCGTTCTCCCTTGGGGTGTCTCCAGTTCCGAACGATCCTGCAATGCCTTCAGGACGATGGCCGTACTGCTGAGGGCGACCAGAAAGCCGAGAAAAAGAGATCGGTTCAGAGGCAGGCCGAACAGAAGAGCCGGAATTGTTGCGGCGGCAATTGTTATCCCGACCTGCAACGCCCCTCCCAGAAGAACGGCCCGCTTCACTTTCCGCAGTCCTTTCAGCGAGAACTCGATGCCGATGGTAAACAGCAGAAGGATCACGCCGATCTCGGCAAGCGTCTCCACCTCCGCCTCGGCACTTACCAGTCCCAGTCCCCGAGGTCCGGCAAGAATTCCCGTCAGCAGAAATCCGACGATCCCCGGAATACCGAACCGATGGCACAGAAACAGGACGCCGATCGAGACGGCAAAAATGATCGTGATATCTGCAAGAAGAGGTATGTGCATTGTAGTGGCATTAACACCCGGTTGTGCTCTTCGGTTCGCCTACATCCCGGCGAAAGAGGAAGAAGATAACACAATCCGCTCGATTTCCTGCAAGCGAAGACCAAAGGCGGCCGCCGCCCCCTTCTGCGTCTGTGCAGGTGAGCCTGTGGTGAAGATGCGATCCTTCCCTTCCGAAGAGATCCTTCCCGGAGTCCGGAGCGTCCGCTCCAGCAGATGGTCAACCGGATCGAGGAGTCGGGTGGCCGGAAGAAACCGGGCAAATGCGGCGGTCGCCGCCGGGTAGTGGGTGCAGGCAAGGAGAAGCGTTCCGCTACGGCGAAGGGGATGAAGGATGCGGCCAAGCTCTGTGTCGAAAGTGCGTCCGTGATGCTCCCCCCGCTCGATCATCCCCGACAGAGGCTGGGCGATACGTCCCCGTACCCCGATCCCGCAGGCGGCAAGCTCCCGATGATAGATCCCCGAGCGGATGGTCCGCTCTCCACCGACGATACCGACCTGCTCGACTCCCGCCCGCTTTACGGTCTCGACTCCCGAATCGATAATGCCTGTGACCTTCGTTCCGGTATCTGACGGGAGGGAGGAAAGAACGGTCGACGCCGCGTTGCAGGCCACGACGACGTGATCGGCCCCCTGAATCTGAAGAAAAGAGACGGCATGAAACACACGAAGAAGAAGCTCGGTCCGGTCAAGCTTCCCGTAGGGGACCGAACCGGCATCGGAAAGATAGATCACCCCGGCGTCGGGCCGCTCGCGTTTCAGCCGCGAGTAAAAGCCGAGTCCGCCGATTCCCCAGTCAAGAACACCAAGCATGAAGTCAATGCAAAAGGAAAAATTCAAAATTCAAAAACGGAGGCCGTTTGTCCCGTCGCCCACCGGTGTATTTTTCATTTTGAACTTTGCCTTTCCCAGGTCGATTCAAAAGGAAGAATTCAAAATTCAAAAAGGGAAGCCGTTTGTCCTATCGCCCACCGGTGTATTTTTCATTTTGAATTTTGCCTTTCCCTCAGGGATACGTCAGCGGTTTCGTCTCCCCGATTTCCAGCGGTCCGGAGTCGAAGGCCAGCAGCCGGTGTGTCCAGCCGATATTCAGTACTTCTATGTTCCCGTCGGGGAACCGGCTCGACAGGTACCAGCGATATTCGTGTTCGGCCCGGGCCGGGTTGTATCGGACCATCCGTTTCCAGTCGGGATGGCTTACCAGGGCGGCCAGGTTGCGGGCGAACTCCGGGTGTCGGCGGCGTCCCAGACGGTGGCGTACCACCGAACGGAGGAACGCAAGGCTTTCCCGCATTCGCAGCGGAGCGGCCGCCATGTCGACGATCAGGATACGGCCTCCCGGCGCGAGAACCCGGCGAATCTCCTGCATGATCGGATCCCAGTCGAGGTAGCGGAAGGACATGAAGGAGAGGACCAGATCGAACGACTGATCTTCAAACGGGAGTCGGGGTTCGGTTATCTGCTCGAACCGCAGATTCCCGAGATGTTCGAACCGTTTGCGTCCCCGTCCGATCATCTCACCCGAAGCGTCGACTCCGACTCCGGTCTCCAGCTCAGGGGAAAGCTCCGCCAGCAACGCCCCGTTGCCGCAGCCGATGTCGAGAACCCGGAGCGGCTTTCCGCGGGAAATATGCTCCTTCAGCCACTTCCACTCATCTTCCCTGACGGTGATGTCGGCAAACGTCCTGTCGTAGAAGTCGGAGACGGCGTCGTAACCGGTATCCGGATTCCGTTCCTCCGGATCGAACGGGATCATCGGTTCCGGATCGGCAATTCCCGAATACTTGAGGACCGATCCGATCAGTCCGTGCGACTTCTTCCCTTTGATGCTGATGACATACAGAGGGGACTCTTCGTTGCCGGAGCGATCCCGCACGAAACGATCGGGAGAGCGGGAAAAACAGGTATACCAGTAGTAGCCGTACGTTCTGACCCCGAAGATCTGCGCAAAGAACCGGGCGAACCATCGGGAGGTCCGGCAGGCGTGGAAGAAGGCCCGGGCATTCGCAGCGAAGGGGATGGAGAGCGTCCGCCACTCGTGCGGACTGAACTGTTCCGGCCACTGTCGGGTGCCGAACATGATGCCGTAGACTCCGCTATGGCCGATAAAGTGGAGTTCATCGATCTTCTCTCCCTTCTCCTCAAGTCTCCGCATCGCCTCGGCGAACTCTCTCTTCGACTCCACTCTCTCGCACACCACCGACGCACCCTCTGCCTCTTTCTCCCGTGTCATGGTGCGGGCTGCCCGGGCGAATCCTTCTCCCCCTTCGCGATACAGTGTTGTGTAGCCGATCCAGATCATAGTGTGTGGCGAATGTGGAGAAGTTCGCAAAGCTTTCTCTGGCGGACAACAAAAAAGCGGGTGTTTCATGACCTCCGGAAGCTTTCCGGACAG
>CAMLOB010000107.1 GCA_946481475.1 uncultured Chlorobiota bacterium
TGTGAAGGGGTAGCTGTGAGCGGTCAGCTTTGAGCTATCAGCAGTCAGCTTTGAGAGTGAGACTGAGTAACGCGCCCGTTCCCTTTGCGGGAACGGGCGCGCTTTGTTTATCCCCGATCTTTCCTTTCACCACAATCATATCCTTGCAGGAGGTTCACCGTGAAGCCTTTCTTTTTCTTTCCATTCTTCCTCTGTGCATTCCTTCTTCTCTCCGACGGAGTCCGGGCACAGAATGAGAACCGACCCACTATTGCTCTGGAACTATCGGCCGACGAACGTTCACCCGATATTCCGGAGAAGTACCGGGACTTCCGGGGACTGCTTATTGAAGAGTTTGACGTCATCGAACTCTATCCTCTTCTGACCTACATCTTTTTTGATTCGGCAAGCGGAGAGATTCCGGAGCGATACGCAATGTTCAGTACCCCGACCGAGACCGAAGGGTTTTCCGATACGATCGCATTGGGAGGAACACTCCAACGGTATCGTCAGGTGCTGAACATCATCGGGTACAGGATGCGAAAGTATCCGGAGACGAGGATTACGCTGGGAGGCTATAATTCCGCCGGAGGTGGAGCTCCCCCACAGCCGGGGGAAAACCTCAACACCTCTGGAGAACGTCAGCAGGTCATCTTTGATTACCTGACCACTATCTGGCAGGTCGATCCAAACCGAATTGAATTGCTCCAACCCTCTTCCGGACCTGCACCAACGCGTAGTAGTTTCATGGATCCCCTCGGCTTGGTTGAGTACCGCCGCGCCGAAATCCGGAGCAATGACTGGGAGATCATGAAACCGATGGTCGTCAGGGAAGTGCGCCGCTTCCACACTCCGTACCGGGTCCGCTTCCGGCTTTCAAACGGCATAGCCGATGAGCAAGTGGCAGGACGGGAAATCAGGATTCGCCGGCAGGGGGAGCAGTGGGACACGATCACTGATTTCGGGATCGCGGGGCCCTTCTCTCCCGAATGGAACTGGTACCGCCACGGGGATCCGGAACTGCAGATCGCCGAAACGGAAGCCCCTTATGTAGCCGAGTTGATCGTTCGTGACAAAAGCGGGAAGGAGCACAGATCGGACCTGCTGGAAATTCCGGTTGCCGTCATCACAAAAGAGGCGAGGAAGCGGGAACGACTCCCCGACAGAACGATCGCCCGGTATTCGCTTGTCCTCTTCAACTTCGACAGCGACGAGCCGGGAATTCTCAACGAGAGGATTCTGAAAGAATACATCTACGAGGACATCGGCGCGGAGGCAAAGGTCCGGATTACAGGTTACACCGATGTAGTAGGACTTGAGGACAGAAATCAGCGCCTCTCGGAAATGAGAGCAAAAGCAATCCGCAAGGGGATCGAGCGGCATGCACGCGATACGACCGTCACTTCGATGGAGGCTGACGGAGTCGGCGAGACGCAGCCCCTCTACTCGAACGCTCTCCCGGAAGGACGCTTTTACAACAGGACCGTACAGATCATTGTCGAGACGCCGAAAGAAGAGGAGTGAAAGCATTCGGCTCTACGCTCCTGTTTCATTTTCGACATTACAGCCGCAACGCGTGAAGTGTGACAGAGGAAAAGAACACCCCTTGGTGATTCTTTGTGCTCTTTGTGTCCGCACGCCGTCCGCCGCCGCGGACATCAAAGACCGCGGCGGATGGTGGTTATTCTTTCACGAGGAACATCGCTTACAACGCTATACGGTCATCACATCCGAACCGCCACTTCCATAACAGAGGTCCGTTATGCAACGTCTTCTTTTTTGCATTCTTCCGATCTGTGCGATCGTCATGCCGAGGGGGGATTGCACCGTTGCGCAGGAAGCATCACTCCCTCCGCCGGATATCCGCGTTCTCACAGATGACCGCGATGCCGGTATTCCGGAACCGTACCGAAGTTTCGAGGGCATCCTGCTGGAAGAAGTCCCAGTCATTGAACTCCACTCCATCCTGCCGTACGTCTTTTTTGATTCGGCAAACGGAGAGATTCCGGAGCGATACATCATCTTCCGCAGTCCGGAGCAGAGGCTCGGCTTCTCCGACACAACCATTCCGGGGGGAACGCTTGAAAAACACCGTCAACTTCTGAACGTGATCGGCTACCGGATGAGAACGCATCCCGATACGCGCATCACGATCGGCGGCTACAATTCCTCGGGACAGAGAGTCCCCGAACAACCGGGGGAGAACGTCAACATCTCCAGGCAGCGTCAGCAGGTTGTCTATGACTACCTGACGAACATCTGGCAAATCGATCCGAACCGGATTGAGTTGCTTCCGATCAGAGAGGGGGCTCCGCCGGAAACGTCAAACCCGAAAGTTCCGGAAGGAAGAGAGGAGAATCGTCGGGCGGAGATCGGCAGTTGGGACTGGCAGATCATGAAGCCGATCATTGACGTCGAGCTTCGCCTCGTACCGGTTGCCGGAACGCTCGGCATCGATTTGCCCGCCGACCTTCCCGACTCCGTCCGCACCCGGGGCATGATCGCCGTCGCTCATGCCGGTCGGGAAAGCCGGATGGTGATCGAATGGGGGAGCGATCCCGACTCGATCCCTCTTGAAGACTGGTATACGGGAAGAGGAATCGGACTTGCAGACACGCCGTCGTCGTTCACCGCATCTCTTGTCGTTCAGAACGAAAACGGAGAGGAGTTCCGCTCCGCAGAGACCGCCATTCCCTCTCTGAATCTTCCTGTCCGGACAGATCATGGAGAAGCGCTTCATCCTCTGAGGGTGGCGTACTATGGACTGATCCGCTTCAGATTCGACAGCGATGAGGCCGGACCTTTGAACGATCGGATTCTGAAAGAGTATCTCTACAGCGAGATCCGTCCCGGTGCGGAGATAAGGGTAATCGGATACACGGACAGCAGGATCGGGCTTCCTGATCGGAATTACCGACTGTCGCGGCAGCGGGCCGCCACAGTCGCCCGGGAAATACGAAAGAATGTTCCTGCCGCCGACGTCGCCTCCTTGATTGAAGAAGGCGTTGGAGGAACCCATCCCCTCTTTCCGGAAACCACTCCCGAAGGTCGGTTCTACAACCGAACTGTAATCATCACTCTGAAAAACCACTATGAAAGAAGATAACCCCTCCCCCTTGTCCCCCTTATATCCCTCGTCCGAGGTCCGCAAGGCGGCGCGTCGATACGGTGAACTTCTTGTCCCCTGTACCCTGATACCCGAAACATTCTCCCCTTTCCGGGGTCTTTCTTTTCCCCACATCCCGAGGAAAGATTCCCGTCAATGAAATCATCCGGAACCCTTGTATCTCATTGTATGTTCCGTATATTTCCTGTTACGTCTCGTTGAGAATCGGGCAGCCCTTCCACCGGCCTGAATATGAAAAGCATCAGTTGTGAATGATCCTGAAATGATGTCTGAGACTACGCCAACAACGCTGCCCACTGAAACCCGGAGAGAAGGCCTATGAAACGGAATACGCTACTCTTTTGCCTGACAATTCTGCTTGCACTTCCGACCGCGCTCTCCCTGTTCGCCCAGGGCCCAGGCGACCCTGAAAAGGAAGGGGCGTTGCCGAGCGTTCAGGGGGCGAATGCCGAGGGAACCCGTTTCATCGTGGGGTTCATGCAGAATGAGGAGAGCACATCGATTTGCGCGTTGTTCGGCGGACGGGACCTCCCGAGACATCGCATCGCCATCGCTTCCCGCCTGAAAACCGACGTTACCATCACCTATCCTAACGGAACAACACTTTCCAGAACACTTGAACCGTTCCAGATCTGGTCGCTGCAGCTCGACGGCGAGCAATACGAGTGTCTGGATGATGGGGTTTGTGCGAAAAGCTTCGAGATCGTCTCCGAGGAACCGGTCAGCGTCTATTGCTTCAGCAGCAAGACACACACTTCAGACGGCTATCTGGCCCTTCCGATCAGCTCTTGGGGAACGGAATACTACACGGCGAACGCTCCTGTCGATCAGTATACACCGAGACCATGGGAAGATCCCGACGGATGTCTTACCGAATCCCGCCCGGGTGAGTTCGCGATCATTGCGGGAGAGGACTTTACAACCGTCACGGTGATCGCAACGGTGCGCACACGATCCGGAATGCCGGCAACAGTGCCGCAAACGGAAGTGTTAATGAAAGGAGAGATCTGGCAGGTACAGGCGGCGGGAGATGTGCGGGGACGGGACGACATTACCGGCTCCCACATTTCCTCCGACAAGCCGGTCGGCGTCCTGAGCGGCCACGTAAGAACGGCCATCCCCTCGTCATTCGATTCGAAAGATCATCTGATCGAGATGCTTCCGCCGGTCAAGGATCTCGGCACCCGCCATATCGTGGTGCCGTTCGGCGGACGGAACGGAGGGGATCTTGTACGGGTGATCGGAGCTGCCTCAGGCCGAACCGATATTCAGATCACAACGAAGACAGGCCGAATACCCTATAGTCTAAGCGGTCCTGGAAGCTTTATCGAATTTCTCGTCAGCAATACAGACGGTGCAGCCGTTATCGAAACCACCCAGCCTGTCCTTGTCGCCCATTACTCGCAATCAAAGGGAGTTGATACGGTATCAGATAACCGATTCGATCCCTACATGATTATCACGACCCCCGAAGAGCAATTTGCAAACGCCGCAGTCTTCCAGACTCTCCCGAACAATAACGGTATAGGTCGGCAGTTCGACCACCACTTCGTGACCATCGTCAGCGAGAAGCTGAACTTCGCGACCCTTCGGATCAACGGCTCCTCTCTGGCAAACGATCCCCGCATCGTCGCGCAGGGAGCGGTGCCGAGTCTCGAATCCCAGTTCGTCTGGCTGACGCTCCGGTTGCCTGATAACCGTGCCTACGTCATCGAGGGGAGAGCGCTCTTCAGCGGTTATGTCTACGGCATCGGCGACTTCGATTCCTACGGCTGGCCGATCGGGGCCGGTCGCTTTACCGAAATCTTCGACACGATTCCGCCGGTCATGTGGGCGACCCCTTCATGCGGCGAACTCGTCTACGACATTTTCGCCGTCGACAGCGGCGGCATCAACAGGGGACTGCTCGCCCTCTTTATTGACCAGAGCGGCTCGGAGAATGTCCAGCTTATCGAACGGGAGCCGAATCCGTGGCCGGCAGGGGGGACGTTCGACACGGCACGGATTCGGGTGAGGTTGATCGACCCGACAAAACCGGGACGGGCACGGGTTGTGGCGCGGGATGCCGGTGGGATCTGGGATCCGGTCACACAGAGCTACCTGCACAATCACGACACGATCGAAGTGGAACTGCGTGTGGTCCCGCCGACCTTCTCGCGGGATTCGATTCTGGTTCAGGATGCGGAGATCAACGTCCAGCGACGCGAATCCCTATCGATTATCAACGGCGACAAGGACCGGCTGATCCACATCGACAGCATCAAACTTGTCCGTGGGGCGGAATTCAAGATCGACGGTATGGGGCGTGGAGGAACGATCGACCTGTGGCTTGATCCGGGAGACAACTTTGATCTGAATATCTCCTTCGTATCGAATGACAACGGCGCTTACGACGATACGCTGATCGTCTGGGTCGACTGCCTCCCGTATCGCATCCCGCTGAACGCCCTGATGTCCGTCCCCCTGATCAACACGCACGACCTCGACTTCGGCGAGATACGCAGGGGGACAAAGAAGTGCCTGGAACTCTGCGTCTCGAATCCGGGGAAGGGACGCCTGGAGATCACGAATATCGAGTTCGAAAGGAACGACGGAAGCGTCTACTCGTTCAGTCCTCCCGGAACACCCCTCTTCCTTGAACCGGGAGCCGACACCTGCTTCGAGGTCTGCTTCAGTCCGGACGCCGTTCGCTCCTTCACCGGCCGGGTGAAGTTCACCAGCAACGCCTTCGGCGGCACGAACGTGTCGAACCTGCGGGGAGGAGCGATCTATCCGATCATCGAAATCGGAGGACATGACTTCGGAGATGTGGAGGTGGGGGATACGAAATGCGATTCGGTTCCGATTACCAACACCGGCACCGACACGGCTTTTCTCGATGGCGTGTTCATCCAGAAGAATATGTTTGTGGAAGATCCGGCCATCTTCCCCTACGCTCTGGCTCCGGGGGAAACGATCTGGGTACCGATCTGCTTCACTCCGACGGCCGAAGAAGAGTATGATGCCTTTATCGGAGTGAACAACAAGGACGGCCTGGAAACGACCGACAGTCTGCGGGGAGCAGGCTTCCAGCTTCTGGCAGAGATCGACGGACATGATTGGGGACCGCAGTGGGTTAACACCCGCCATCCGTACGTCGTTCACATCCGCAACCTGACCGACCGGCCTCTACGGGTGGACAGCATCTGGCTTGAGGGGGGAGACGACGGCGACTTCACGCTGCTGACGCAGGTGCCGCCGTCGATTACGCTCGGTCCGAATGAAGAGTATCCGCTTGACGTTCTCTTCTCTCCGCTGCAGGTCGGCAAACGGGCGATCGGCATCTACGCGATGACCTCATCGCGACTCCGTCCGAAGATTGAGAATCTGCTGGAGGGCTTCGGCCTGCAGCCGATACCGGCAGACGAACTGGTCCACGATTCTTCCTTGATCTACTCGTGCGACACCCGCACCAGTCGCATCCTGCTCTACAATCGGGGCAATTCTCCACTGACGCTGCAAAGTATCCAGCTTGTGAATCCGGAAGGAATCGCAACACTGAACGCTCCGGGAGTAGGCTCGCAGATTCCCGAGGGAGATACGCCTCTGGAAGTGGAAGTAAACTTCAACTTCGGGAGCTTTGTGGGGACAACGACCGCAACCGTCACCTGGAGCTTTGCGGAACTGCCGGGAGAGGTTTTCAGTCGGGAGATGACGATCAGTTCCCGACCGCAGGAATACCACATTTCGGCCTCGGTTCCCCCGCAAGTCGAGAACGGAATGGAGTTCAATCTTCTGATCAAAGTGGACAGCGCGTTCTGGACCGGAATTTTTCATGATGAAGTATTGCTGAAGATTGCGTATAATCCCCGCGTTTCGCTCTTTGACAAGGAGCGTTGGCGTGTGCTGACAACGCAGCCGACCTCCGACTGGACATATGTCGGGGATCCGGAATTCATCGGTGCCGGAGTAATGCAGTTGAAACTTCGACCGACCAACGGTCGGCCTCTGCCGATTGACGGGATAACGTTCCCGGCCATTCCGTTCCGCGGATTCCTCGGCGATCAGCCGGTAGATACGTTCAGGATTGCGATGCAGGCCAACACCACCGAGTGCGTCCTGCCGACCGAAACGAGTATGCCCTATTCGCTGATCAATATCTGCGGACTGAATCAACGCCTCTTCTACAGCGCAGGAGATCCCCCTTCGCTGAACGGAGGGAAGCCGAATCCCGCCACTTCACATGTGGTTGTGGAATTCACGCTTCCGTTTGAAGGAGAGACACAGCTTGAGTTCTTCGGCATCGACGGAAAGAAAGTGGCGACGGTGATCGACGGCGCGGTTGAGGCCGGCACGCATGAAGTAACGATCGATCTGAGCGAGTTGCCGAACGGCGTTTACTATTATCGGCTCCGTTATGGAGCGTTCACACAAACGCGGAGACTGATACTCCAGCGTTAAGACCCCCTGAAAAACCGGATGGAAGAAAATCGGATCGTCTCTGTGACACTCCCGGCAAGGGGAAGGTCTTTATGAAGGCGACGATGCCGACGATGTCATCCGCTTGCATGAATTCAATCGACACACAACGAATAACAGCTGAATCTGGAGGGAGTTCTCTATGAACTTGAAAACGGTATCTCTTGCTTTCCTTGTCGCCTTGTTTGCGATTCCTGTGATTTCGATCCGTTCGCACGGACAGGGAGGCAAGGATAATCCTCTCGACCCCACAAAACAACGGCGTCAGATTCTGGTCGGTCCGACCTTTGCCATCAGTCGCAATTACCACACCGGTGGATTCCGGACAATTGATGATCCCGGCTGCCCTCTGTTCGAGGACGGAACCGGATGGGGCATGGCAGTCGGTCTGAGCGCCGAGTTCCTGCCGAGCGTTGACGGACGGTGGGGCATCATTCCCCGCGTCACGTTCGACCAGCGCCCGGGCCAGTTCCGCCAGGAACTGCCGAACGCAAAGGTTCTTCTACCGAATCCGATCGATCCGAATGTGCCTCAAGTCGTCGACCAGACCGTATCGACCACATCGGACATCACATACTCGCTGCTGAATTTCGAGGTCATGTACAAATACGAAATTCTGCTGCTGGGCGATCTTCGCGTCGGCGTTGCCGCCGGTCCGGCATTCCAGTACGTCATGGGAGGTACAAACCGTCAGGTGCAGGATCTGGAGACGCCGGAGAACGCACGCTTCATCAATCCGGACGGTCGTCCGGTGGAGAACAGCGGTCGCCGTCTGATCTTCTTCGACGGAGATATCCCGGACCGGTCATCGACCCGCATCTCCGCAAAGGGAGGACTTCAGGGGGAAATCGGTCTGTTCGATAACCAGTGGGCGTTGATCCCCGGTGTCTACTACGACTACGGCTTTACCGACGTGACCCCCTCGGAGAACTGGCAGCTCAGCTCGATCTTCTTCCAGGTCGATCTTCGCCGCGCCTTCTAGGAAATCATACAACTTCAATCGTACAAAAGGTCGATCCGCGTTCGGGTCGACCTTTTTTTCTCTTGGTATGTTCCTTGCGCCCTTCGTGTCCGCACGCCGCGGCGCATCAAAGACCGCGGTGGATGGTAAAAGAGCTCCCGGAAGGAAACACCTCTACAACTCAGCCAACATCGGCAAGAAGTGCGTGCGCAGCCAGCCTCCCGCTCAGCACAGCCCCCTCTATCGTCCCAGGCAACCCGGTTCCGGTCCAGTCGCCCGCAACAAACAATCCCTCGGCAAAACGCCCGGGTACCGGACGAATCGCCTCGACCGGGGGAGTCGCCTCGAACGTCGCCCGTTTCTCCTTGATGACCTGCACAGCCAGCAACGCTGTCCCCCGCAAACCGGCGAAAGCCCCGCGAAGTTCTTGCTCCACAATACCGGCAATTCGGTCATTCTCCACTCCGACAAGATCATCCGCCGCACTGATCACGCACTCCAGAAGTCCCGGAAACCGTTCGTTCGATTCTCCGGAAATCTTCCGTCGATTGAAGACCCACTCCACCCGCGTTCCGAGCATGGCGCCGAATTCCGGGAGATCGTTCAACGAGCGGTCGAACCAGAGATACAGAGAGATAATCGGATTGTGGCGGGGAGGAGAGAGAAGAACCGGATCGTCCTTCCGCTCCGGAACCTTCTTCCCGAACAGTTCCGCAAACTCGTGCCAGGGGAGAGCCGACAGCAGACCCCGTGTCTGAAACGTTCTACCGTCCCGCAGCACAACGTTCCATTCCCCGTTCTCCCTCCCGACATCAGAAGCATAACAGCCGGTCAACACAGTCCCTCCCTTCAATGCAATCCGGTCACGTGCCGGCTCCAGCAGCCGCGAAAGTCCGACCAATGGAAAGACGAGTCTCGAATCTTCCCCCTTCCCCATAAACGCCAGTCGCATCACTTCGGCAAAAAGTCGCGCCGAGGCCCGCTCCGGTACCGTGTTGAGAACGGCAATGACAAGAGGATTCCAGAGTCGTTCGCAGACGTTGCGCGATTGTCCGAGCCGGTGCAGATAGTCGGCCACGGTTTCACGTTCGCCGGGACCCTTCCCCTTTGCATCCAGACCGACCCGAATCAGGCCGAGGCGTTCGCGAAGAGAAAGCCGTCGCAGCCCCATCATACCGAGCAGAACGTTCAGCGGAGAGGGAAGCCGGGAGGAAGCCGCAAGAAGATC
>CAMLOB010000108.1 GCA_946481475.1 uncultured Chlorobiota bacterium
CGCCGCGCCCGGGTCGCCGATTTTATTACCCTCGCCTCCTGCAATTGCTCCATAGCCTGAGGCGGCATCCAGAATTCTGTTGAAGAATCCTCCTGCAATTGTGCCGTACTGACCTTCAGCCGTATGATCGCTTCCGCCGCCGATAAAGCTGTAATTGCCCGAAGCGGCAACGCTGTTGTTCCATCCGCCGCCGATGCTGGAATTGCTTGCAGCGGCCGTGTGGCCGTGACCGCCGGATACGGTCGAGTAGTTGGCCGTGGCGTTCTGTCCGGCGCCGCCGGCAATCGTTGCGCCGATGCCGGTGGCGTGGTTGTCAAGTCCGCCGCCGACAGTGGCGGTATTATATGCCTCGTTGTCCTTGCCGCCGCCGATGGTGCCGTGGTTGAATGTGACGTGGTTATTCTGCCCGCCGCCGATCGATCCCCACTGGGCCGGGGTGCCGACATCACCGATCTTGTTGGTCGTTCCTCCGGCAATTGTTCCGTGGCTTGAGGCGGCGTCCAGAATTCTGTTGAAGAATCCACCGCCAACCGTGCCGTACTGACCATCGATAGTGTGGTCACTTCCGCCACCAATAGTGCTGTAGTCTCCGGTGGCGGCAACGCTGTTGTTCCATCCGCCGCCGATGCTGGAATTGCCTGCAGCGGCCGTGTGGCCGTGGCCGCCGGATATTGTCGAATAGTTGGCTGTGGCATTCTGTCCGGCACCGCCGGCAATCGTTGCGCCGACCGCTGTAGCATAGTTGTCAAGTCCACCACCGACGGTTGCCGTGTTGGCTGCCTTGTTTCCTCGGCCGCCGCCGATGGTGCCGTGGTTGCCGGTGACCAGATTGCTGTCGCCGCCACTGATCGTTCCCCAGTCCACCGGCGTTCCGGCCGCACCGATCGTGTTGATCTCACCTCCGGCAATCGTACCGAAGCTGGAACCGGTGCCGAGAATCTGATTGCTGTTTCCTCCGCTGATGGTTGACCGGTCGATGTCGTCATCGATGTTGTTGTATTCGCCGCCGGCAATCGTTGAGGCATAGGAGTTGTAGCCGATGGTGTTGTAGTTTCCTCCGGAGATCGTAGCCCTGTCGGCAAGGTCATCAATTGTGTTTCTCTTGCCTCCTGAGATTGTTGACCAGTCGGCATGGTCACCAATCACGTTGGTATCGCCGCCGCTGATTGTTGACCAGTGGGCAGTGTCGCCAATTGCATTGTAATACCCCCCGGCAATTGTGGATCCCAGGCCGGAGTGACCCATAGAATTCAGTATTCCTCCGCCGAGCGTATTACCAATGCCGGTTGGGGCATTGAAGAATGGATTGTTTGTACCCATATCACGACCGAGCCAATTATTAGTCCCTACACCTACATCTAATGTTCGTGTTTCCTTCTCCTCATCTTTCGTATCAGTCGTAATGTGCTCATTCCGATGCACCGTAACAATCCCCGTCTGCGCATCATAACCGAATCGAAAATCCTCACTGCTCTGCAGGCGGAGCACCGAACCGCTCTCCGAAATCAACCGGTCGTCAATCTGAATCCCCGACACATACTCCATATCCACCTTATCCGCCGTCACCGCCCCGGCCGCAAGCTTCGTGCCGGTGATCGCTCCGTCGGAAACGTTCAATGCATACGGCGATGCGGAGAGCGGTGTCAGCGGCCCCATCTCCATCCCTCCGTCAACCGACGTCCCCACCCACAACGGACGGTTCAGTTGTTTTCCTTGCGGCAATGCCTGCGCGCCGCTGCCGAGATAGAGATTGAATAGTCCGCCCGTCGTTTGCGCTTCGTAGCTGTCTTGCCAGATGACCTGTGTTCCGGCCTGGTCGCCGTAGAGCGTGACGGTGATGGTGTGAAGTCCGTCCGGCAACGGCGTGCCGTCGCCGGAAGTAAGCAGCCCCTGATAGCTGACGGTCTTCGGAACGTCGAGCTGCGTGGTCTGTTGGGCGTGAAGTGTTGTTGAAGTCAGAAGCAGGGAAAGTCCTGCTGCGAGAATATGAGAATAGCGTAGTTTCATGAGAATCTTCTCTCTGAGTTTGGTGTTTGATAATGGAGAAACGTCGGCCTGGAGGGTAGCGCGAGGCTACTGTACGATGCGAACCGGAAGGCTCGCGCGTTGATCACCGGCAGAGAGTATGAGGGTATACCAGCCGCTGGGGAGTTCATTCGTGTTGAACGGAAGTTCGGCGTCGCCGGTCCGTTTTTCGTTGTCGATCAGGGATCGGATCTCTCTGCCCAGAGGATCGAGGAGCCTGAGCGAGACGGGCCCTTCGTCCGGCAGATGGAGCAGAACCGTTGCCGTCGAGGAGACGGGATTCGGGAAGCAGCGGAGCGTCGGGATGCCGGTCGCCGGAGCCCCTGCAACCGGATCGATTGAAGAAGTCCCCGCCGACTGCGGCACCCAGAACCCCTGGTGGGCCACAATTCGGGTGGCGGAAATGCCGATGATCGGTTGCCCGATCGTCCCCGAGAGTCGTGTGGTCCCGTTGGCGGCGTCAACGCCTCCGGCGGCCGTGACCGATGGTCCGGTCCGTGTCTGCGCCGACAAACCAATGGAAGAAAGAAGGAAGACGGCAAGCATGAGGAGCTTGCCCGGTCGTGTTGACCTGTTCATACCAGCCTCCGTGTCGTGATTATGGAGAATTAGTTACAATGGGGGTGCAGGATGTGAAGGGATCGTTCGAACAATGCCCTTCTCTGTCGCGACAAACGCAATGTAGGGGGGGAAGAAGGGGAGGTCGCTACGTACGTTTCCCGTAGATGACCGGAGAGAAATCCCTTTTTTTGATGTGAAGAGTCCAGAAGTAGGTAGTTCCGTATCAGGCCGGATCAAACAGAGCACGTCCTATGAAAAGAACACTTCTGATGATCGTTGCACTCCCGTTTCTGCTGCAGCTTGCAGCCTGCGGTGATGACGCTCCTAACCAACCGGATGAAAAGCATCCCCTTGCCGATTCCCTTCCGATCGATTCCCGCAACTTCCGTATCGGCACGGCGGGATTCGTCCCGCGAAACTGGCCGAACCCGACGAATGCCGACTGGGAGGTGTTCTTTGACCAGGTGCCGGAGTATGGCGAACTCTTCGGTGTTCACCTCGGATGGAACGATAAGCTGACGGGTGAGAACATCCCCGAGCAGGTGGGGCTTGCCTATAACATCACCGAAGGGACAGGGACGACGCCCTACATCGCCCTCGGGTTCGAGCCGGAGGGGATGACGCAGAGCGAGGCGGACAACTACTTCGAGGTAAACGGAGAGGCCTTCACGGAGGTGGCCGTCGCGATTGCCGAAAAGCATCGACCCGGCATCCTTCTGCTCGGTGTGGAGAGCAATCGCTTCTGGGAGAAAAGTTCCTCCGGATTTGCCGACTTCATTGACGTCTATCGCCGGACATACGATGCGGTGAAGAGTGCAAGTCCGCAGACGAAGGTCGGGACAAACTTTCAGTACGAGTTCATGCTGGGGCAGGCACGCAGAAGCGGACCCCACACGGAACATCTCTTTCTGATCGACAGCCTGGCAGGCAAGCTTGATCTGATCACCATCACCCTCTATCCCTGGTTCGAATACGATACGCCCGCCTCGATCCCCGATAATTACTTTGCTCTCCTGCGGGAGCATACATCGGTCCCCCTGATGATCACCGAAACCGGATGGCCGAGCGGCAACTATCCCGACCCGACCCTTGCGGCAACCGAGCGGAGCCAGGTCGACTATCTGGTCCGTCTGCTGGAGATAGCGCAAGGGGAATCGGTGGAGGGACTCGTCTGGGTTTTCCCGAACGATGCGAACAGCGGCATTGCCGGAGGAATCTTCGATGCGATCAGTCTGCGCAGGAACAACGGAGAGCCGAAAGAGGGGTGGGACTGGTGGCAGGGACTCCGGTCACTGTAACGATGCCCGGCTTGCCGTAACATTTCCACTCTCTCCGGTTTGTACTATCGGATTGCCGACGGATGGAATCACGGAACGGATGCCGCTACAGTTATGGCCGAAGCAGAAGTACAGGAGAGACGACATTCCGATCAGATCAACTCCCTTCTTGCCGAGTCGCGACGACTCTGGTTCCGGGAACCGGAAAAGGGACTGCGGCTTGTCGATAAGTCCCTTGGACACATTGACTCTTCAAACTCGACCGCCTCGACAATCGAGGCTTTCCTTTCGCGGGGCGTCTGCGAACTTCAACTCTATCGTCCCGACTCCGGCGTCCGGTCGCTCCGGCGGGGCTTGAAGTTGTGCGGCAATCCGGATGCCCCGCAGGGGTTGGAGATCATGTTCTGGTTGGGGGATGCCTACGTCAGGCAGAACCGATGCCGGGAGGCCGCCGCAACGCTGCGCTTTGTGATGCGTCGGGGGGAGGAACTGGAACTTCCGGACCTTGCCTGCAGCGCCCGGCTGACGCTGGCGAAACTTCATATCCTTTGCGGTGAATCGGTCGCCGCCCGACCGTTGATCCGGCAGGCGAGGAAAAAGGCCGAGCGGTTGGGCGATGATTTCCTGATGGGGAGAGTGCTGGATGTGGAAGGACTCCTCTTCGAGGAATATGGCGAGACCGAAAAGTCGATCCATGCCTACCTTGATTCCCGTTCACTGTTCAAACGTCTCGGCCTTCGCGTGTGTGAGACCGGCGTTGCGGCCAACTACTCTGCCGTTCTCCGGCGGGAGGGACGGTTCGATGAAGCTTCCGACCAGCTTCTGTTTGCCGGTCGGTCGGCCGGCAGATTGGGTCATCACGTGTTCGAGGGGTATGTGCTCGTGCAGCAGAGCATGCTGTGTGAAAAACAGGGACAATTGAACGATGCGATCAATTTCTGTCGAGAAGGAGTGGAGGTGCTTCAAAGAAACGAAGGTCCGACCCAGTTGGGATTCGGTCTGTCGGTTCTTGGAAGTATGCTTCTGGATACAGGAGATTATCACGGTTGTCTGGAACAGGCCGGGACCGCGCTGGAGTTGAGTCGCCGGATCGATGACCCGCAAGTGGGAATCTCCAGCCATCTGCAACTTGCCTGCGCCTATGAACAGATAGGTGATCTTTCCGCCTCTCTGCATCACTACAAAGAGTACATGACCCTGAAGAATCGTCGCCTGGCCGATTTGCGAAACCTGTATATCACGGATGCGGAATCTCTGGAAAGAATCGAATGCAGAGGGGAGGAGAGTTCTACAACGGAACATCGGAAGAAGACTCCGTTCCGTTCGCATCGCACGCTCCGGAGCAGCAACGGGTTTGCAAGCGGCCGGGCAGAGGGCGCAGAGGCCGTCGATACCGAAACGGCCCACCTCACACACCGAACGGTGCAGTCGGTCGACATGCCGGGATACCTTGCCCGGCGCTTTCCGATGCTGACGCCGACGGAGATCCGGGTCTGCCTGCTGCTGCGCGACGGTCTCGACTCGCAGGAAGTTGCCGATCACCTCCATCGATCGATTCATACGATAGAGACCCACAGACGACGTATCCGCCGGAAGCTGGGACTCTCCAGGTCGGAAAATCTGATCTCCTGCCTCGTTGCCGAACTATAGAACAGTCCGGCAATATCCTGTTCTCCTCTCTTCCTTGTCCGACGTATCGGTTGTTGCGGTTCTCCCGCCTGCGGATTCTCTTCCTTCCGGCATACTCAATAAATACTCAGTGCTCCCGCCGGAAGTGCGGCTATATTCTTCCACAACCTGTTTGAAGATCCGCTTGCTGCGAGCAAAGAGTTTCCGAACAACCGACAAAACCAACATTCAGGATTCAGAACGCTATGCCTACGTGCCAACACCATCTGCGCCTCTTTATCACGATTCTTCTCCTCCTGTGCGGCATGCAATCGGCCGATGCCGCCATTCTCTACAACGATCTCCAGCCCGATCTCGTCCTCTCCTCTCCGGGACAGCGCATCGGGTTTGACGCCGACAATGACAAGCTCACGGATTTCGATTTCTTCTACGACCTCTATCTGGGGGAGCCCTTCCTCCACATCAACATCTCCTTCCCCGTCCGGAGCACCAATCGGGTGGTGGTGACGGGTGAAAAGAATATCTACGGCAAGGATCTTGTCCGTCCGCTGACAGCCGGAGTGATGATCGACGGGGGGGCGTTGTTCAACGGCTCCATTAACGGGAATGGTCCGCTGACCGCACAGCCCAGCTCTGCCGGAGGAGATATTTTCGAGGGACTCGGCGAACGCTACATCGGCTTTCAGTTTGATGTCGGCGGCAGGATTCACTACGGATGGATTCTTGTGGAAGTGAACGAGGAGGGAGACAGGCTGACGATCAGGGAGTTTGCGTGGGAGGATCAGCCCGGCAAAGGAATCGCCGCCGGAGACAGAGGACCGGTGGCTGTGGAGAGTATTACCGTGATGGGTGAAGGGGGCCTGACGATGATAGACCAGCCTGGAGGAGAGCTGGAGTTGACTGCAGAGATAGAGCCTGATAACGCCACCGGGCGTGAAGTCGACTGGTCGGTCGACGATACGGCGATTGCAACGATTCTGCCGACGGGAGAGGCGTCGGCCCGGCTGACGGCGAGGAAGAACGGTCAGGTGGTGGTGACCGCAACGGCGACCGACGGTTCCGGTGTGAAGGGTGAGCTCACGATCGACATCATCAATCAGCAGATAAGCGTCTCGGAAATCAGGCTGACGGGACAGGGGGGAGCAACCACGATTGATGAGCCGGGAGGAATGCTGAGAATCGACGCAGAAGTCCTGCCGGAGAACGCCTCGCAGCGGGAACTCCTCTGGTCGGTCGACGATACGGCGATTGCCGCCGTCACGGAGATCGAGGTGACCGCCGCACGTCTGACGGCCCGGAGAAACGGAACGGTACGCGTTACCGCAACGGCAACCGACGGTTCGGGCGTTGCCGGTTCGATATCCGTTACGGTGACCCACCAGCCGCTGCCGGTCACCTCGATCATCGTGCGGGCCGAAGGGGGAGCCGCAGCGATTGATGTTCCGGGGGGAACGTTGCAGTTGCAGGCCGAAGTCCTCCCGGAGGAGGCGACCGATCAGCGCGTGGCGTGGTCGGTCGATAACGACACCATTGCCCGTATCGACGAGAGCGGACTTCTGACCGCTTCCCGGAACGGAACGGTGATCGTTACCGCCGCGGCACTGGACGGCTCCGGAGTTGCGGGAACTCTTGCGGTTGCCGTCACCAACCAATCTTCCTCTTCCGTTTCCGGACTCCGCGTTGCAGAAGGGGGACTTCATCTGGAACCTGTTCCCGCTTCCGATCATGTTCGGGTACGCCTTGCAGGTATTCTGCCGGGACAGCATGTTCGGTTGAGTATCTACACGATTCTGGGAGCGCGCGTACGGGAGTCGGAGATCGCCGCCGGTCTTTCCGAAGTCGGCGTCGATCTCTCCCGGCTTCCCGACGGATTCTACACACTTGTCGCAGAAATAAAAGAGAGAGACAGGGTCGGCATGGTACGGCGGTCATTGATTATCCGGCGCTGATTCCGAAAGGAGAAGCAAGCGGAACGTACCGCCGGTTTCGGTCTCCGGCGATCTCGGTTTCATTACCTATCTTCAACGATACTGAAATCGTACCGCAGACCTTGACCCGAGATTCGCCATGCGTGCTTTGCCTGTCCTCTTTCCGATGCTGTTCCTCGTTATCGGCTGCGGCGACCGAGTCGATGAGAGAATTGATTCCGACGGTTCTTCCAAAGAAGACCGTGCCGATACCACGCTCACTCCTTCTGCGGAATTCATCCGCTCGATGGAGCATGCCCACCGTGCCGACCGGTTCTTTTCACACGATGCGATCGCCTTCGACCTGAACCTGAGTTTCGGCGGAAAGAGCAGGCTGACCGGGACCGTCACGATGCTGACGAATTCCACGCAGGTGATGCTTGAGCGGGATGACGGGGCGAAGGCTCTCTATGACGGCGAGACGGTCTACCGCTATCCGGCCGGGGCCGACTGGCCCCGCGCCCGGTTCGACGTACTGACCTGGATGTACTTCTTTGCCGCTCCGTACAAACTGGGCGATCCGGGGACAGCCCTGGAACTTCTCGGCCCTCTTCCTCTGGACTCCGATACCTGCCGGGCCGCTCGCCTGACGTTTGAGACGGGCATCGGAGATGCACCGGACGACTGGTATATCATCTACAGATCCGATTCCACACACCTGCTTCGGGTGATGGCCTACATCGTCACCTTCGACAAGTCGACCGAAGAGATCGCGAAGGCGGAACCGCATGCGATCGTCTATGAGGATTATCGTGAGGTCGGGGGAATTCTCTTCGCCCATCGCTGGACGTTCACGAACTGGAGTCGGGAGGAGGGAGTCTCCGGAGAGCGGGGTGTGGCGGAGATCTCGAATATCCGGTTTGTGGAGAACCCGGAGTTCGCTCTGCCGGAAGGGAAGGTGGAAGTGGAGATGTAGGGGAATGGCGAAGTGCGATGTGCGAATGCCGAATTCGACAGAACATCATTTGCCATTCGAAAATCGACACTAGAAAATTAGCTCATGTCCCCCTTCCCACTAAGAACATCTCTCCTCTCCGGTGTCTTTTCAGTAGAAGTGCAACGGAGTGTCCCGTCTGCCCACTCGATCTATCCCGAAAGAACCGACATTACTTTGCCCGACTATGCATCACCATCTCTCCGACCTCAGCATCGACAGGCTGCGAATGCAGCTTGACGACACCGATGACTTGCGTGAACAGGTTATCCTGCTCGATACGCTCAGCGGCTTGCTCCTGAGGGTCGATCCTTCCAGAGGAGTCGCCTGTGCCGGGGAGGCCCTGGAGACTGCCCGAAGTTTGAAAGACAACTACTGGATCGCCCGCAGTTACATCCGCCTGAGTGACGGAGCGGTCCTCCGAACGGAGTTCGATCTTGCCCGCAACTACCTGAAGAGAGCCTGGAACCTGGTCAAAAGCTCGGTTGATGACCGTTACCTCGGGGTCAAGGCTCGCATCGGTCGCGATCTGGGCAATCTCCACGCCCGGCTCGGGGAATCCGAACAGGCTCTGCGTCTGATCGGCATGTCATTGAAATACGGGCGTCAGCTCGGCGATCCCCGGGAGATCGGTGCTTCGTTGCAGGCGCTTGGAGAACTCTACGCCCATCTCGGCTTCAGCAGAAAAGCGTTGGAGGCTCTGCGCGAGGGATTGGAGCTGTTCGAGGAGAACGACATCCCGGAGGGTATCCCGTCCACTCTGTTTGCACTGGGAAATCTCTATGCAGCGGCGGATGATCGGGAGAATGCCCTGAAGTGCTTTGACGAGTGTCGGGAACAATATCGGCGGGCCGGGGAGAGGCGCAGGGAGGCGCACGCTCTGCAGAGACTGGGGACGATATATCTGAAGGCGGGAGATTCCGACCGGGCATTCCGGTATCTGGAAAAGGGGGCGGAACAGTACCGGGAGCTTCAGGATTATCTCCACTACGCTCTTGCCGTTGTCGACATCGGCCATCTGTATGTGGAAAGGAACGACCTCAAATCCGCCCGTTCCAGGTTCGGCGAAGTTCTTGCGGAACTGGAGGACCTGCATCACGAGGCAGGGGTTGCCGTGATCCGGACCGGCTATGCCGGTGTTCTGGCCCGGGAGGAACGATGGGAGGAGATTCCCGGTCTGCTGAAACCGGCACTGAACGCATTGCGGCAATCCGGACTTCATCCCCGGCAACTTGCCGCCTGCGGACTGCTTGCCGAAGCCTGTGAGAAGACGGGGTGCCTGCCCGAAGCTC
>CAMLOB010000109.1 GCA_946481475.1 uncultured Chlorobiota bacterium
CCAGTGCGCCCGCGGCCCGCAGATCATCAAGGGATCGCAGCTGCGCCGGCCACCGCCGGCCACAACTCCGGGGAGTACTGCATGAACGCAAGATAGGGGGGATCGGGGGGAGGGGGGTACTACTTTTGTACTACTGTTGCCGCTACTTCGGTAGTTGGATCTACCGGTGAAACGACTTTCGCGGTAGGCACCCGTCTTCAGCGGGCGCAACGCGACAGGCAATCGAACGCTCTCACTCCCACGACTTCTCCTGATCGGTTTACCTTCCCCCCTTTCTTTCAATCTTCACTCGCATGCACATAGCTGCTGACTCCCTACAGGCAATACAACGACCGCACCGCCATTATCGGAACGATACGGCGATGCGGTCGGCCTCCCGGCAGTCCCGAATGTTATTCTACGCCAGCGTGTCCCAACGGTATTTGCATCGCAGCAATCCCTTCCGGAATCCTTTTACAAGGTGCTCGTAATCGTTGAAAATGGAGTCCGAGAATGCGACATTGACATTGGCGGTCAGACTCAGATCGATATCCTTGCTTTCTTCGGTACGATTCCCTTCAGTACGAAAATCTATCGTACCGCTACCGATACCGATTGAGTAGGAATTCTTCCCATCGGAATCGGCTCCTAACAGGACATCGGTCAACGCCGAAGCTCCCCATCCGACAAGACTGCTCCCCGGCAGATTTCCCGGAAGTTCTTTCAATGTTTTGACCAATGTACGGTTCAATGAATGCTCGCGGGTTTCGATAACGAGCGTAGCGGAGAAGCGGGGTGAGAGGTGTTTGTCTACCGGTCCGTTGTACAGCGTGTTGGAACCGGCCGAGACAGGGAAGTCATAGCGATAGCCGTATTCCCTGTCGTTGACCATATAGGTATCATGTCCTTCGCGTTTCTCACCGAACTTCACCTCCAGAATCGTGTTGAAATGCTCACCCGGTCTTTCCGATGAAGGGGCATAAACGGAGAAGACCAGCTTGTGGTTGTACCTCCCCTTCGCCCTATTCAGGATTTGTTCATTGATACCGATGTCCTCCACAAACAGTTCTTCGGCGGTCACTCTCAAGATTGTTTTCGACATGGCTTCATTCTCCTGTTCTGATATTGATTGGCGGAACTGACTATGCCGCAATCTATTTCCCTGCTCCTGCTTTGCTCTACTACACTTCTACGTCACCGGGGAACATCGGCCGCCGCCTGCGCGGGCTCATCACCGAAGGGGAACTGGAAAAAGATGGAAGTGAGGTGCGCCGGAATTAGTTATCTTTTTCCCGTCCGACTCCTGTCTTGTGCGGCTGAACAATCAACGGAACTCTCATCACATCTCAGGAGAACTCTCATGAATCCCGAATTTTGCTTCGTGCAGTTTCTGCATCCGGGTCCGGAAGAACGGCCCGAGGGCGATCAGTATGGCTGGAACAGGAAGGATGTACACCGAAGACGCTTCATCCGGCAGCGGGGGGACTATCTGGACGGCGAAAATATCCGGCACCGCAATGTCGATCTGACGTTCTGGGGAGAGTGGGAGGCGGAAGGGGATGCCGAACGGATTCTTCCAGACGGAAGGGAACGGGAAAGGAACCATCCGAACTACTACTGCGCTCCCTGGTACAAACCGAGACCTCGTTCTGAACAGAACAGAGGAGGCTGCGAACCTGACAAGGATGGGAAGAGATGTCAGAACACTGATCCTTTTGTTCTCGGCGATCGTTTTTTCTACTCGAACTGTCGGCAGAGGATCGGGCAACGGAATATTCCCACACAGCTTCAGTCTCTTGAGTCCGGTTCGATCATTCTCTTCGGCTCTCGTATTACTGAGAACGACGCTTCCGGCTAAAGCCAAAACGACAGTTGCACTCCGAGATCCGGGGAGTCGGCGGCAATGGGTTTAGACGGAACCGACAGCCTCAGTAACGAGCAGTTCTGTCTGGATACCGTATTTGTTGTGGAAGATTCCCATCCGTATCGGGCCCTGGCGGATCGGGAGAGGATTGAAGGACTCACCTCACCGGCCTTTATGGCAGTTACCGGTGATCTCGTCGGTGACGGACAGGACTTTACCCTGCATAGGGGAAAGATGTACGATCCTGAATCTCCGGACACCCCCTTCAGCTTTGTCCCATGTCTTCCCTACGACGATGGCAGGGGGCGTTTTGCCCGCCCGGTCATTGACCTGGGTGAGTATATCCAGCCGAAACAAAGACAGGGTTATAAACTGAACAGGGGAATTCATCCGGAAAAAGCACAGGAGTTATGGAGGAATGTTCGGAAGCAGGTTGTGGAGGAATCGGAGCTTGGTCTTGGTGTTGCGTTCGATTCCCCGCCATTGAAATCCTGAGCCGGTATTCAACGAAGGCCGGATGATCCACCATGGAATTCGGCCTTCTCCGGCTGACGCCGAATCCTTCAAGGCGGAGACATGACTCATCATGTCCCCGCCTTGTCTTATTCCCCCCTCCCGATTTTCCCTCTTCCGACAAACTCCTATCTTGTCCCCTCTGAATATTCACCGTCAACCTTGGAACGACAATGCATCATCGTCATCTTTTCGCTTTCCTGTTTCTTCTATTGTTTGCGGGACTCTCTTCGGCCGGAGCGCAGGAGTGGGAGCCGATCGGTCCCGGTAACAGCATGCCGAGTCCGGTGGCTGTTGACACGGTCAACAGCATTCTCTACGGAGCGTCCGGGCCTGAACTCTACAAATCCGTTGACCGGGGACATTCGTGGGAACGAGTATTGTTTCCGGAGGATTCGGGTGAGGAGAGGAACTGGAATATCATCGCCGATCTCGTTTGTGACGGAGAAAGGCTCTATGTCATCCGACGTGCCGGTCCGATTCTCGCCACTGCCGACCAGGGACGTTCCTGGAGAACTCTGAAGGAAGTCTCTCTCTCCCCCGACGGCCCGTCACAGCCGGCATCACTGGTCCCCCTTCGCGACACCCTCTATCTGATCGTCGCGGGCAGTTACGTCAACAGTCGCCCGTACTTCTACAGCACGGATCGTGGGAATTCATGGAAGGCCGACACGGCGAATTTCGGCCTGATAAGTTTTTATGCCAGCGCCACCACACTGTATGGCCGCAGCAGAAATCGCTTGTATCGCCTGACTTCTCCGGGCAACTGGGAACCGTTTGGTCCCGACAGCATCGCTATCCAGCGCATCTTCATGTGGAATGACCTTCTTTTTCCTGCAGCCTTTAACGCCCTGTACCGGGTGTCGGAATCGCAGGGGACCTGGGAACGGATCAGGTATGAAGGCTACCTGGCGATCCCGAACGCTGTTGTCCTTGAGGGAGATACGATCTTCGCATACTACCCGACAGGAACCGAAGGAACAATCTACCAGACTCATGTTGATGGAGACAGTCTGGTTCTACAACCGGAAAGACAACTCAGAACAAAGGGATGGGCATGGCTCTTCAACCTGCAAGATGAATTGATTCTGATCGACAGAAACAGTTATCAATGGAACAACATCACCTGGAAGTGGGATACGATTGATGTCCCCAACCACTGGAAGAATCAGGGGATAGGATTCATGCAGTTGCTGAGCGACGGATTATACGTTCGGGCAACATCCGGAATGTTTGTTCTGCGGAATGAAGAGATCGGATGGGAACAACTTGAATTCCCGGACGGCAAACTCGTTCTCTCTATCGACACGACCGCTGGAAAGATCTACGTTACCGTTGCCACCTACCCTTTTGTTTACTCCACTTCCGACGGGGGCATCACCTGGGATTCCACAATGTTTGCCGATTCGTCCCACCTGACCGGCTTCGGCTTTTATGTCATCGACGGAACGTTCTACATGACGAACGGATATCACAAGAAGCTGTTCCGCTCCTCGGACCAGGGAAAAACGTGGGAAGTGATCGGAGACTTCCATGCGTATGACGGTGTGTTCGGAAGCGGTGATGTGCTCTTTTACAGACAGTTCAATTTTCTCTATCGATCATTCGACGGCGGAAGTTCGTGGGAACCGGTCAGTCTGAAAGGGCTTCCGGTACAGAACGGGGAATGGGCCATACGATACGAAGACGGATCTCTTTACTTCTGGGGGGTCGATTATCAGGGTTATCTTCCTGAAGATCGACAGACCGGCGACACGATAACCGGCACCATCTTTCGCTCCGACGACAATGGTGAGACGTGGGTCGGACTCGGAGCCTCTCTTCCGACCAGCGTTTTCGTCTCCCAGGAGATGCGGCGGGTTCAGTTCGTGAAGATCAAGGGAGATACGATCGGACTTACCCTTAGGGACAGCACGTACTATAACAAACGGCTGTTTGTCTCACTTGATCGTGGCGATCACTGGAATGAACTGGAGATACCCGAACTCACAGAGCCGTACAGTGTTGAATTCGACGGCGATGATATATATGTGGGAACACTGTTATACGGTGTTCTGCACGCAAAACTCGACGTCGGTTCGTCGGTCCCCCTGCCCGGTTCTCCTCCTCTTTCTTCCACAGCCGACCTCAAGTTCGACCGAACCGGTGAGTTCGTCGAGTACAGGCTGCCGGTTTCCGGCCACCTCCGCCTTGCCCTCTATTCAATTGACGGCCGCGAGGCGGCAACGCTGGTCGATGCGGATCGGGAAGCCGGAACGCATCGGGTGCAGATCGGAAACCTCCCTCTACCTCCCGGTGTCTACCTCCTCGTTCTGCAAACCGGGCGGCAGAGTGTGGGGAGGTTGATTCGGGTGGGGCCTGAGTCCTGAGAGGAGGGGGTTGCAGAGAGACAACACGTGTTGCTGAAATCCCGTTCACATTTAACCACTGCAAGCAATCATGGCCGAACTGAAAACAAAGAAGAACAATGCGAGCGTCACCGAATTTCTGAACAGCGTTGAGGATGAGAAGCGGCGGAAGGATGCCAAGAGCGTTCTGAAGATGATGAAGGAGGTGACCGGAGAGAAGCCGAAGATGTGGGGACCGAGCATCATCGGTTTCGGCGACTATCACTACAAGTATGCGTCGGGTCGCGAGGGGGACTGGTTCAAGGTCGGGTTCTCCCCCCGGAAGAATGCGCTGACCCTCTACATCATGACCGGATTCAGCCGGTACGATGAGTTGATGGGAAAGCTGGGGAAGTACAAGACCGGAAAGGGATGCCTGTACATCAAACGACTGGAGGATGTGGACGGGGAGGTGTTGCGGAAGCTGGTGGAGGAGTCGGTCAAAGCGGAAAGCATGGGAGAGTCGAGGACCGGAAGTTAGGGGGAAGTAGTTGAATTGTTGAATGGTTCAATTGTTGAATGGTTCGGTTGTTGAATGGTTCGGTTGTTGAATGGTTCGGTTGTTGAATGGTGAGATTGCAGGGGTAGGAAGTCTCTCCCCGAACGTTCGGCAAATGCGTACGGATGCTGCCTGATTTCGGGATGTCCTGAGATGGAGGATCTCTCGTAACACCACCGCCAACTGCCGGGCAACTGCAACTATCCGACCATCAAACCATTGAACCATCACTCTCCCCCAAACCTCCCCCCGCAAACCTGTTCCAGATGCGTGTGATCGGTCCCGCAACAGCCGCCGATGATGCGAAGGTCGGGGAGGAGTTCGCGGAGCCGAAGGTATCCGTCGGCAAGGAGCGACCGGTCGCCGGTGTCGAGCGTGTCGGATTCGTCCAGTTCGGCGTGGCTCTTCGTCGAGGCGTTGGCGCGGATTCCGCGGATGCGTTCCTTCCACTCGCCATCCTCCTCAAGCACGTGTGTGAAGTGTTCCGGATGGGCGCAGTTGATCATGAAATGGGTGGCATAGCGGTCGGTCATCCGGTCGGTCCGTTCAATTGCCTCCGGCAACGATTCGCCGTTCGGAAGCCGTCCGTCGGTCTCCACCGTAAACGAGATCACTGCCGGAATGCCGACCTCGGCCGCAGCCCTGAGGAGGCCGATCGCCTCGTCGCTGTAGTTCAGCGTCATGGCGGTTGCAAGATCGGCCCCCTCCTCTGCGAAGGCCCGTATCTGCGGCCGATGGTAGCTCAGGGCTTTGTCGGGCGACATGGCGTTCTCCACGGCGTATCCGTCTCCTCTCGGACCGATCGAACCGCTCAGCAGTACCGTTCCGCCGCCGGCTCTCTCTTCTTTCAATCCCCGCACAAAGCGGACGGCTTTCCTGTTGATCCCGTCCAGATCGTTCTGCGTATATCCCATCCGAAATCCCCAGTCGGTATTCGCCCGCCAGGTCGGCGTCTCCAGAATGAAGCGGAGTCCGTACCGGTCGGCAAGCTCCAGATAGGGAGTGTAGTACCGGTCGAGCACTTCCCTCCCTTCGGACTGCGTCAGCAGCTCGAAGGCTGCGAAGTGGGGAAGCTCGATGCCGTGATGGAAGATCAGCGTCGTCTCGAGTCCGCCGTCAGTGAGCCACTTCCCTTCGGGGAAGAGTTGTGTGGTATACGCCATCCTGATATTCTCCATGATATGGTTCGGATTGTCTGTGTAAAAAGCATCGTCCTGCCGTCGCTGCGATCATTCCCGGACGATCGGAACCGAAACCGGCTGCTGCTCCGCCTGACTGCCGACATCCCGGAACAGAAGCATCGCACCGATCCTGTCGGACGCTCCGGGGTAGAACCCGGTCTCGTGTTCATATTCCTTCGGATTGTCGAATGTACCGAAGAGGATGTCGAAGAGAGGAAGGTCGGAATAGTTCTGCCGGTGCACTCCCTGTCCGTGGTGGACCGTATGACTTTCCGGACGCTGGATAATATAGCCCATCCACCGGGGCGTTCTGATGTTGGCATGCTGGAAGATGCTGAAGAAATTTGTGAGCAGCAGCACAACCGTTGTCGCCTGCGGCGAGATACCGACCAGCAGTGAAAAGCAGACGCTCCCCAGCAGGGTAAAGCCGACCATGTCCATCGGACTGAAGAAGAAGGCTCCGTAGGTGTCGAGCCGTTCGGCGCTGTGGTGCATCTGGTGGAACGTCCGCCAGAGGAAGTTCGAACCGTGCATCGTCCGGTGCCAGACGTAGAGGGCGAACTCGTAGAGGAGCAGACCGGCCGACGCTCCCCCCAGCACCCCCACTCCCGTCAGGTCAAACAGACGGTACGGCTCAAGCAAGGGGTTGATGAAGAGGGGGAGATAGGAGGAAAGGAAGAAGAAGAGGGCAAATGCCCCGAGTCCCTTCAGCTTCCAGAATCTGATCCGCGGAAGCTCTCTGGCCGGGAAGACCGCCTCCCAGAACATCAGTGCAAGGTAGAGTCCGATCACGGCAAGGGAGATCGGATCGAGAAGAATGTCAATCGGCGTCGGCATAGTCTGTTGATAGTTGATAAAAGATTGATTATAGAGTCGGCGCATGAAGTACGATACGGGGGAGGCGTACCCCTTGGTGATTCTTTGTGCCCTTGGTGTCCGCCGCGGCGGATGGTGGTTATTCTCTCACGGATGATCTCTCTTCAGAGACCATCCATTCCCATCACCTTTGAACCGCGACCTCTATAAATGATTGACTGAATAAATGCATGACCTGTCCGGCGCAGATACCCGGATGGTGGTCGGGTCGACCGGTCAGGACCGCTACAGTTCAAGAATCCCGTTCCGTCGCAGGCAGGCGACCTCGAACCCGCACCGCCGCCTATTCCTGAAGCCGGCCGCCGGTTTCTCCTTGCAGTCTCGGTGACGATCGGATCGCATCCGAACGCCCGCGCCGTCATATTCGTTTCTCTGCGTTTTCTTCGTGTTGACGGGTCTGTTCCGCAACCTGCATTCTCCTTCAGAGAGGAACGAACAGGGAGCGTGGATCAGGGGAAGGAACCGGTCTGTTCTTCCCCTGCGAACCGGCACCCATCAAGGCGTAAGGTCGGGCCTCACAATGTGAGGTCGGGTCTGTAAGGTTCGGATTGAAAGGATGGAAGGAGAGAACGATTCAGAGGATCCAGTCGGTCTTTTTCTCCGGCGAGTACTCGCAGAAGACTCCGGTTCTGATCGAGACGTCCAGATGTTTGCCCAGAGAGGGATGAATGTCGGCGATCTTCCTGACGGCGTTCCGAAGACGCCAGGTGACGGCCGAGCGGGCTTTTTCGGCACCGTCGGAAATCTTCCGCACCCGTCCCCCCTTGCCGACCGATTTCGACAGCATCTCCAGCAACCGGTCGTACTCCTCGCGCAAGGCGGCGATCCGTTCACCGTTCACGAACATTTCGGCCTCTTCCAGTTCTTCCTGCAGGTTCAGCAGCCGCTTTCGATAGGCGTTCCTTGCCCGTTCGTCGAAGACCTCCTCACCACGTTCCACCACTGCAACCCCCATCAGCTCGGTCACGTGGACAGGTTGACCGGGAGTCGAGAGAAGGCGGGCAATGTCGCGGTAACCCTTCAGATCGGCAAGCTGCGCTTCTGCGCCGTCGTAACGGATGCCCCAGAACTCCCCCTCCTGTCTGAAAACATTTGGAGAACCGGCAGAGGAAGGTGCGGAGGTCGCAGTTTCGAGTGACTTCCCTTCCCGCCTCGCCATGTACTCCCAGAAAGGACGCAACCGGGTCTCGCCGCGATACGGGTTGACGTCGATCATCCACTGCAGGGCGGTCTGCGTATCGGCCGGTTCTCCGCGGTTGATCTTCTGTGAGAACTGTTCCAGGAAGTTCCGCCAGTATGCTTCCATTCGTTCGAGATCGCCGCTCAGGTAGAATGCGGCCGCCATGAAGGCGGGGAAATCGACCCACCCCTTCTCCAGAGGATGTTTTTCGGCAAGTTCTATCGCCTCGGCAATCTCTCCCATCTCGAACTTCAGAAAAGCTCCGCAGGCAAAACAGGTCTCATCGCCGAACGGATTCAGCAGCATGGCCCGTTCGTAGAGTTGCAATCCTTCCTTCAGATAACCGAGATAGCCGAAGCTGAAAGCGATCTGCAGCAGGTTCTCGACATCGTTCGGGTTCAACCGGAGTCCTTTCCGCAGGAAATGCTCGGCCTTGTCGTACTCTCCGTTGAAGAGGTGAATTTTGCCGACGATCACCGCGCTGACGTGATCCCGCTCGTCAAGTTCCAGCGCCTTCCGTGCCCATTCGAACGCCCCCTTGCTGCTGACCTCCCAGCGGTCCCAGATCTGGCAACTCCACTCGTTGAAGTAGGTCATCGACATGCCGGTGTAGGCTCGGGCGTAGTGGGGATCGATCTCCATCGCCTGCCGGAAATACCGGCGGGCCTCCTCGTCGGCTTCCAGCGTCCCTTTCTTCACCTCCTGCAAACCCCGGAGCCAGCATTCATAGGCGCTCAGCGTCGTCAGGGACTTCCTCCGTATCTCCGCCAGAAGATCGGAGTCGACCGAGTGACGGAGCGTGACGGCGATCTTCTCGACGATCTCCTCCTGCATCTGGAACAGCTCTTCCAAGGGGCCGCCGAACTTCTCGGCCCAGACGAGTCGGTCCTCCCCGACGTTGATCAACTGCACGTTCAACAGAAGCCGGTTGTTGTGATAGCGGGCAAGTCCCTTCACCAGATAATCGAGATGGAGACCGGCAGCTCCGCCCGGCAGGTCTCCCTTCTCGGGATGGAGACGGCTTGCGGCTTCATAGGAAATGATGCGGAACGGACGGAAACGGGAGAGATCGGTGATGATGTCCATGACCAGTCCGGTACAGAACATGCC
>CAMLOB010000110.1 GCA_946481475.1 uncultured Chlorobiota bacterium
TAGCCGACGTCGATCATGTGGCAGATCGCCGGGTGCATCCGCCACTTCCACGTCGCGTCATCTTTTTTTCTGTCCCGTTCGTTTGTTTTGCCCCAAAGGCGATAGAGGAGACTGTCGGTTGTGATTGTATTGGTATTCATGATGGGTTATCCCGGATGTTATCCCTTGTGGAATCTGTTGTGTGCGAATCATTTCCATACCTCCCCACCAACTCCACCCCCTCTTCCCGCATGATCTCCACGAGTTCTTCCGGTTCCTCTACGGTGATTCCCGTCCCCCAGCTCTGGGCGAAGCTGCGGATGTCTTCCAGTCCGGCGACGTGGAAGCGGACGCGGGCGCGGCCGTCAGGAAGCGCTTCGAGGTTCTGTGAGGCGTGGTACTGTTTGCGACGGAAGGCGGCGACGCGGTCCGGTTCGATGAGGAAGGTGACGTCGTACATCTTCTCGCCGCCGACGCCGCCGAATTGTCCGGCGAAGTGGGTGTCGAGGTCGAAGTCTTCCCGGATGAAGTTTGTGCCGGTCGGGACAATCTCTCTGATGTCGGCGATCGAGAAGTTGAGGAACTTCCGTTTCTTATGGCACCAGGCAACGACCATCCAGGAGCCTTTCGGAGCGGCAAAGCCGTAGGGATCGATCCTGCGCTCGGTCTCTTCGTTCCTCTTCGCGGTGAAGTAGGTGATCTGCAGCGTCTCGCACTGCTCGACGGCATGCATCAGTTGACGAAAAACTTCCGGATCGAGAAGGGCCGAAGGGGTGTTGCTGAAGTGCCACTGCTCGTGCATCTCCTCGAAGTCGTACAGGTGTAACTCGCCCGGCAATGCCTCCAGCAGCTTTGCAATGCCGGAGTGGAGCGGAGAACCGAGGGGAGTCGGCCCGAGAGAAGACTGGGCCGCCTGGGCCGCAATCGCCAGCGCCAGTATCTCCTGATCGCTCAGGTTCACCTTCATGCCGGTTTCGCGACGATCTTCCGGTATGAAGACAATGTTCTTCCGTCCATCCTTGTCGAAGGCGAGGGGAGTCCCTTCATTCCGTGCATGCTCGATCAGTCGTTGAATCGTGCGTGCCGAACATCCCAGGCGTTGGGCGAATTCCTCATAGGTGAGGGCCTCCCCCTGATGCAGCATGGTCAGGAATTGTTCGTAGCCACCGGTCCGTCTGGTCATGAGAGTCCGGAAAATGGTGAATGGGACGTTGGATACAGCCTGCATGAAGTCTGAAAAAGATAGAAAAACTCTTTCTGTGATCCTATATACTCCCCGAAAAAGTCCGGTGGTCAGTCCTCCGAAGCGAAAAACAGCCAGAGTCGCTTCTGCTCCTGAATTGTTCTGATCAGCTTCCATCCGCGAACGTACTGTTCGGCGAGGATTTTCTCCAGTACGTCCGGATCGAGCGTACCCGGAAAAAGACCGATTCTGACCGTGAAGAAGGTGTGGTTGTACATGCTCCGTTCCGTTTGTTCAAGCCGGGTCGATTGCTGCGGACAAAGGTAGGAAGAGGAGGGGGGGAAGTATGACGGGAGGTGTCGTGGGAAGAAGTCGGGAGTTGAGAGTCGGGAGTCGAGGGGTGGGACAGCCCTTTGCGTCTTTGCTCTTCGCGTCCGCCGCGGCGGATTGCGTGAGATCGGATTCACCACAAAGACACAAAGCGCACAAAGAGACCACCAAGGTCATTCCGACTTCGTCAATCGTAAATCGACATTCGCACTTATTCCCCGCCCGGTTTCCACCCGAGCGCCCGTGCCAGCTCTTCGGCTTCGAGGGCTTTCTTGTGCGTCGGGAAGCGGAAGAAGAAGTCGCGGAAGGCTTCGCGGGCCTGGTCGATGCGGCCGGTTCCCTGGACTGCCGTGGCCACCAGAAAGAGTGCGTCGGGTGAGTCTGCGTTGAGCGTCAGGGCGTAGTTGAGCGATTCGAGGGCATCGTCGTAATCTCCCACCAGACATTGTGCCTCGCCGAGTTTGATCCAGGGTTCGGCGGTGAAGGGCTGCAACTCCGCCCAGGCGCGGTAGCTTTCAATCGACTCCACACGACGACCGATCCGGTAGAGGAGTTCGGCCCGTTGGAAGTGGGCCTGGGCGTTTCGCGGATTGCAGGTGATGGCCGAATCAAGATAGAGAAGAGCCGTGTCGTGCTGATACAGCATGTCGTAGGCTTCGGCCAGAACGGTCAGTGCGCGGACATAACAGGGCTCGATCCGGATGGCCGATTGCAGAGGGGGGAGGGCCTCTTCCACAAGTCCGTTGTTCAATCGGGCGTCGGCAAGGGCGAACTGCGATTGCGGGTAGCCGGGGACGTGCCGTGCGGCCATCGACGCAAAGAGGAGTTCGTTGTCGAAGTCTCCCCGCTTTTTGCAGATCTCTATCAGATGAAGCCAGGCGTCAAGATTGGCCGAATCGATCCGGGTCTCCCTGTGCAACGAATCCCACGCCATATCCTGCGCCGTATAGCTTGAATCGAGTTTGTCGTAGGTCGGCCACTGCTGCTGCGCCGGAAGCTTCGTGAAAAAGCCGCCGATCAGCAAAAGCATTGCACCTATCGCAACAGGATGTACTGATGTTCGTTTGCCCATTGAACCAATCGCCTGATTATGCCTATTCTTGCAGATGACCGTAAAGTATAGAGTTGAAGCCGATCACTCAAGTCTCCGGATGCAGTGACACGAAAAATCATAGTGGGCGTTGCCGCCCTGTTTATTCTTTTCCTTTGTTATCTCGGTATTCGCTTCTGGCATGATACGTCGCCGGAGGCTTCGGATCAGGATGTGGTGACGATTCATATCCCGAAGGGGGCCGGGTTCGGCCAGATCATGGATACGCTCTCGAATGCCGGGCTTATCGACGATCAGGTCTCGTTCCGATTGATTGCCACGGCGACCGGTGCGGACGATGAGTTGAAGAGCGGGACCTACAAGTTCCAGCGGGGTATCTCCCAGGCCCGCCTCCTGAAGGCCCTGCGTGAAGGACATTCCTCGCTCCGCGTGAAAGTGACCTTCCCCGAAGGAGTGACGATACGCCGGATCGCCTCGATCGCATCGCAGGAGGCCGGGATCGACTCCGCCGAGCTTGTCCGGTTGGCGAATGATCGCGAGTTCCTGAAGCTGATCGGACTCAACGCATCCACCGCCGAAGGATATCTGATGCCCGACACCTATTTCCTCTACTGGGGAGCTTCCGCCGAATCTCTTTTGCGTGAAATGTCCTCTCTCTTCCTGAAGCACTATAACGATGAGCGAAAGGCAAAAGCGGCGAAGATCGGTCTGAGTCCGTACGAGGCGGTGATCCTCGCCTCGCTTGTCGAAGGGGAGGCCCGGGTTCCGGGGGACCGGCCGATCGTTGCCCGACTCTATCTGAACCGGCTTGAACGGGGGATGAAGCTGGATGCCGATCCCACGATCCAGTACATCCTGCCGGACGGACCACGGCGCCTGCTGTACGAGGATCTTCGTATTGAAAATCCCTACAACACCTACCGCTACAAAGGGCTGCCGCCGACGCCGATCAACAACCCCGGACGAGCTTCGATCGAGGCGGCGCTGAATCCGGCCGACCACGACTATATCTACATGGTGGCTAAAGGGGACGGAAGCGGCGCCCACGCGTTCAGCCGGACGAAAGGGGAGCATGATCGGGCGGTGGCGGAGTATCGGAAGCGGGTAGGGAAGTGACGAATGTCGATTTACGATTGACGAAGTCGGAATGACCTTGGTGGTCTCTTTGTGCGCTTTGTGTCTTTGTGGTGAATCCGATCTCACGCAATCCGCCGCGGCGGACGCGAAGAGCAAAGACGCAAAGTACCACCCCACCCCTCGACTCCCGACTTCTGACTCGCGACTTGATTAAAACTTCAGTCTCGGCGTCAGAAAGAATGCGAACGGATGTTCGAAGACCTTGGCATCTCTGAACGCCGTGTTGACTACCGCCCGCCCTTCGATCCAGATGCCGGAGCTGAGCCGGACGGTCAGTTCGGGTCTGATAGCCAGATCATTGACGCCAAGCCGGAACTGCAGGTTCTCGTCCGGCGTGGTGTAGGCCAGTCCCGCAATCGGCGAGATGCGCCGGACGTAGCCGTCATGCCGAATCTCTCCATCACCGGTCTCTTCCAGTTCCGTAAACTCTTCCAGACCGACACCGGCAGTCAGCGAAAACGAACCGATACCGGTACCGAACGAATCTTCCCAGACGAGTCCGCTGCTCAGCGAGTGAACGAACGACCGGTCGATTGCCCGGGTCGAGTTGAACGTCCCTTCGGTGGCGTCGGTGAAACGGATGCGGGCGGTCAGCCGGTCGAAGCGGAGGGAGGCCGAGGCTCCGTAGCCCGGAACCAGCAATCGTTCCGGCAGCGGTCCGAATCCGACGCCTCCCGAAGAGAAGGGAAAGAGGAGAGCGAACTCCCACAGGGGAGAAGTGCAGCCGATCCTTCCCGTGCCGTCTCCCCAGAAATCCAGGTTCGATTCCGGTGCGCCGAACGCCACGAAGGCCTGGAGTTCCGGTTCGATCCGCACATCAAGGCGTTCCCAGACCGACCAGATCACCCGATAGTTCTCGCGCCAGTCGTGGTGTCCGAACGAGTCGCCGAGATCGATCCGCCTTCTGTTTGCCGTCGGTTCGTTCCTGGAAGCCAGGAGTTCGTCGTAGAGATTTTCGCCGAGAGCGATCCGGATGTTCTCCGAAGGAAAAAGGCGGAGTTGACCGAGCGACAGCAGAAGGATTTCCCCTCGCGTGGTCTCGTCGACAAACTCGGCCCGGACCTCATAGAGGAGTCGTCCCGATTTCTGCCGCACGTAGCGTGTGAAGAGACTGTCCCGACGGATCACGCCGTAGTATCGGAGCAATGCCGACGTTATGCGTTCTTCCAGGTGCTCCGATCCGATCGTCCACTCATAGACGGTTGCTCCTTTCAGGCGATCGGGAGCTGCAATGGAGAAGAGGAGCAGAAGAACAACGAGGAGGGGAAAGGAATGCCTCCGGATAACGTTTCGGAAACGTTGCTCTCCTTCTTTACGGATTTGCTGAATTGATACTCTGCCTTCCTTCACCGCGGTTACCTCACTTCAGAAAAATCACAGGTGAAAGCCAGAGGGTCGAGCGTGGTTCGAATGGTCTCGGCTCGCCGAACAGACCCCGGACGGTCCCGCCGAGTGTGATGCCGAACTGATCTGTGAGACGCTCGAACCACGAGACGGAAATCGTCTCACCGAAGATCTGCAATGCCCCTGTCCGCATCAATCCTCCGTCGGAGCGGACCGATCGGAATTCTCCCCGGATGAAGAGGCGGGGGATCAGTTCGGAGGCATCGGCCGCATAGGCACCGGTCGAATCGCGGAGAAGCCGGGTTTGTTCCAGCAAGCCTCCGCCCGCCTTTATGCGGAGCCATCCCTTCAGGGGGGAGAACCAGAGGAGGGGAAGGGTTCCGTAGAGCGTTGCCCCCTTATTGAGCATGTAGCCGGTGTCGCTCTCAAGTCCGTAGGGATGGTGGACGTTCGAGAAGATCGCATTCCCTCCGAGAAAGGAATGCTCGAACGAAAAACCGGCTCCGTGTGCGGCTGCGTTCGGTCCGCCCAGTATGGTCCCGGCATCAGGTCCGACCGGCGCTTCATACCAGGTGCGAAACGCACTCTGTTCGATCCCGACGCGAAGACGCCGGTAGCTCAGGAAGGGGAGTCCCACCTCCTCGAATCCGAAGCCTGCGATCACCCGGAGCCCGTTCGGAAAATAGTAGCGACTGTCGGTGAGGCTGAGACGGGACTCCATCCGGTCTTTCAGGAAAACATCATCGTAGGAGGGGGGGAGTCGTCGGTCGTCGGCGATTCGTGTTGTGCTGTAGTATTCCGGGATCAGATTTCCGTCGAGCGGCTCTATCTCCTCTTCGGTCCAGAAATAGTTCCTCCTCAGCAACGAGTCGACGACGACGCTGTCGAGAAACTCTCCCGGATCTTCCCTGAAAACCAGATGCCCGGCCTGGATGCTGACGATCCGCTCGCTGATCCGGTCGGTCAGCGGATCGTAGAGTCCGGTCACGGTGATCCGCAACCGGTCGTCCAGTCGGACGGTTTGCGCCTCCGGGTTCTCCCGGGTCAGCCGGAAGTTCAGACTGTCCAGCAGTTCGGCTGCAAGCTTCTGCTGCAGTCTGCCGTCGGTCTCCTGGAGCGTCCAGCTTACGCGGTAGATCTCCTGTGCACGGGTCGGCAGCGTCGCCGCGCAGAAGGAGAGAACAATGAGCATGGGAAAGAGAATGTGAGGTGGTTGCCTGTTAATAATCCCCATACTCCTGTTCTTGTTTAAAGTCCGATCCGCGCAGATCCCACGCCCGTACTCTGAATCCAAACTTTCTTGAGGAGTCTTTCCGGCGAACCCGCCACGTCTTTCGCGTTATGCGGTTGGTCTCATCGACGTTGGTGGAGATCTCTTCGGCTTCCGTTGCGTTGCCGCTCAGCACCTGAAGGATCGGACGGTTCGGCCTGCCGTTGACCGTTCCGTATGCCAGCACTTCCACCACCGCCTCTTCATCTCCGAATCTGACCATTCTGATATTGGGGTTCGACAGGGGACTTGCATCGGCCGATTTCGAGTCGACAAGTTTTCCGTCGATGTAGCGGGAGAAGATGATCGATCCGGACGCAGTGCGGGGAGTATAGGTCAGCCGTGCCGGTTGATTCTCCAGAACCGTCCGGCCGTTTTCGGAGACCGCGATGGAAATTCTTCTTGTGTCGATGCCGTTCGACGTGAAGTCGAGCGTGTAGGTTTCTCCGGCATACATCGTTCCGGGAATCGACGGCGCCTCAAGTTGAGTGGTCCGGACGCGGAAGGAGACGATCCCCTGCTCGTTGTTCCCCTTGATGATGGTGACCTTCACTTCCTTCTCGCCCCCGTTTGCCGGTGCCGGACCGACAAGGGTAAGGCTTGTGGCGGTTCGCGAGGAGATGTTGACGGTCGGGTCTCCCGAGATTCTCAACTCTGATGTCTGAGCGTCCCAGACCTGAACCGTGTTCTCCCAGGTCCCTCCGCGGGGTACGGTGATGACATACTGCTCCGGATTGACCCGGAATCCCGAACCGGTTGTCCCGCCGTTGCGGGCCAGGGCTGTCAGCAGTTCCTGGAGTGCGGAGATGCCGGTGTCGATCTCCCCCTCGTTCCCCCCCAGCGTCGGCGCACTCCTGACGGCCAGCAGATATTCCTGCGAGGTGGCCGGAATGACATTGATGCTGAACTGTGCGGTATCCCGCATCAATCCGCGCTCGGCAATCACTTCCTGAATTCTCGATCTGATGTCGGGAGAGGAGATGTTCTCCGGTATGGTCGGTATCGCCTCCGCCTCGATGGTTACCTGATAGACGGCCGTCTGCGATTCGTTCTCGTGGCGCCAGTGAAAGGTGACGCTGCTGTCGGTCTCCCTTTCCAGATAGGCCCGTTCGGCCGGAAGGGAGGAGCCGGTGGAGGTATCCTCGATCGCCACGATCCGGAATTCCACCGACGAAAATGCACCGTGTGCCCGGATCACATTCATCGTATCGCGCGGCAGAAGTCCGGCAAGGGAGTCCGACTCCATGCCGGCCGGCATAAAGGGGACGATCAGAGCGATCTTCTGCACGTCGATCTCGAAGTCGGTATCGATCAGTTCGGCGATGGCCGATTCCAGTTGCGCATCGTATCGCTGCTCCGCAGGTGAGGTCCCAAGCAGCAGGATGATCGCCGAGAGATAGAGGACAAAGTAGACCTCTACCGCAAGGCGTCGCTTCTTCCGTCTGCCTGGTGTTTCGGGAATCATCGTCGGTCAGTCGTTGAGAGATTGTTGTGAGCCTTCGTTCCGCAGCGGAAGTTCTTCGGTCATCGAACCGGCGATATGCCGTTCCAGTTCCTTCCGGACGTGGAATTCCAGTTCCTTGCCGATCAGCAGATCCACCCGCTCGTTCAGCCGTTCCATCGAACCGACAAGCCGGTCCAGCAGATCGTTGGTCCGCTCCAGTTTCGCCGAATGGTATTCAAGCTCCTGCAGCCCCTGAATCCGTTCGACCCGCAGGTTCAGTTCCTGCAGACTTTCCTGCTGTTGTCGAACAAGTTGCTCCAGTCTTGTACCGAGCGTCGCATACGTCCCGCCGATATCCTCAAGTTCGTCGAGCACCTCCCGGATAACGGTGATCTCCTCGGTCTCCTCCCCGGCACTTGTTCCCTCCTCACGTCCGGCAACTCCCTCGCCCCCTCCGTTTGCCTCCTCATCCGGCGTATAGAAGAGCACGATGAAGAGAACCAGAAGCATCAATGCCTCGATGCCGATACCGATCAGGGCGATATTCTCCGAGAGGAGACCGGCAAACCGCAGAGCCAGGAAGATCAGCAGGATGACGGCTCCGAGATAGACCAGAGCCTGGACGTTGTTGAAGTAGTGGCGGACAACGATCTCTTCCATGAAGACCCGCGTCCCCAGTCTGATGCCGAGCGGATGTCCTATCCGGTAGGATGTGCCGGTGGTCGAGATCGTGAAGCTCTTCCCGCCGACAATCGTTTTCCAGATATGGATCAGAGAAGGGAAGACCAGGTTCCGCTGCTCGATCGTCAGATCCTTCCAGTACTTCTGAAGCGCACTCCGCCCCGACGGCGTTGCGAGATTTGTTATGGTGTGTTCATTCATCGGAAAACGCAAGATAGCGATTGAACGGGCGGTTCGCAATCGAGGGGGAAACGAGGGGGCAAGGGGTACGAGGGGGAGAAGGAAGATGAAGAATATGAAGGGGATCAGAGACCCCGCAACATTCCCTCCGCAGTCGCAATGCGGAAAAGGTGAAGAGAACAACAGAACTCCCGAAATTCACCGAATCTGAAATCTACCCCCCTCAAATCTCCCGACTCAAAGCTGACAGCTCAAAGCTCAAATCTCCCGGCTCAAAGCTGACAGCTCATAGCTCATGGCTCAAAGCTGACAGCTCATAGCTCATAGCTCAAATCTCCCGACTCAAACCCCAACCTCACCCCTCCACACCCAAAAAGTCCACTATGTTCGTAAATTGACAGCCATGCGGAGAGAAACAACCGATCTCGACTACGTTACCTGTCCGGTCTGCAAAAGCGATACCCCCTCTGAAGGGGAGTTCTGCGTTGTCTGCGGTGCGGAGCTGGCCGGACCGGAACCGGAGGAGGAGCTGGAATGGGAGATTGTCCGAACCGTCAGCACGGTGATCGAGGCGGAACTGATTGCCGGCCGTCTCCGCTCCCACGGCATTCCGGCCATTGTCCTCTCCCAGGTCGATTCCACCAGAGGCTTCACTGTCGGCGGACTGGCCATCGCCAAGGTCTTTGTTCCCCTGATCCTGTTCGCCGAAGCCTCGGCCATACTTGCGGTCGACGCCGATCAAACTGAAGATGAAAACGGAGAAGAAGAGAATGAGTAAGGGAAGCGAGGCACCACTCCGCGGAGAATGGCCGCAGGGACCGACACGGTTCGAGGAAAAATTCGGAAACAACCTGACCCGCATCGTCGTTGCCGTTATCGGCATTCCGCTGGTGCTTGGACTGTTCTATCTCGGCGGCTGGTGGTTCGTCGGATTCGTCGTCACCATATCGTCCGGCGCTCTCCTTGAGTTCTACTGGATGATGGAGA
>CAMLOB010000111.1 GCA_946481475.1 uncultured Chlorobiota bacterium
TAGGGATACTTCTCCTCACGTTGCTCGCCATCCAGGGCTGCACCAATCCGTTTGCCCCGGCACTTGATCCGGAACTGAATCCAAGTTCCACACTCCTGGGGGATCAACATACGGTCGAGGGGGTCTTCCAGAACATCCAATACGCATACACCTATCGCGACACGCTGATCTACGGCGAACTTCTCCATCCCGACTTTGAATTCCGCTACTTCGATCCGGAACGGAACGACCAGGTCTTCAACCGGGACGAAGAGATGCGTATTACCTGGAATCTGTTCCGGGGGGCCGACCAGATCGACCTGAAGTGGACATCGATCTACTCGCAGAACGGCGATTCTCTCTTCACGATTGTCACGCGGGGATATAATCTCCGCATCACGCTCCAGGCCAGCGAAACCTTTATCATCGAAGGACTTGCAACGCTCCGCCTGACCCGTGAGAACCCGAATGACGTATGGCGGATCAGACTCTGGCGGGACGACTCAAACGGCTGATCGCCTCGCTCGGCAGGCACGGCACGGGCCACGTGCTTGAGGTGCTCCGTCAGGAACGGATTCGTCGGGCCTATGCGGAAAATCCTCCGGAGCTCCCGGATCGGGAAGCCTTTCTTCAACTGTTTCCACCGCAGATTCGCAGCGCAGATTCTCTGGTCAGCGGACTGACGGGGCGCAGCCGGGAACTTCTGACTCCGTGGTTGAACGATCCGCAACGGACTGAAGAGGTTCGCAACGAACTTCGTTCCGCCGACACTTCTTTTCGACGCGATGCCGCTCTGATCTCCTCCGGCCGGTTCCCCGCTCTCGGTCTCTGCATTGCCGAACCCGAAGGGGGATTCGACTGGCATCGGGACTACGGAAGCGGCAAGACGTGGCCCCGGGATCCCTTCCACCGGATACGTTTCCTTGAAGGGGACGGTGCCGATGTGAAGTATCCCTGGGAACTGAGCCGGATGTACTGGATCGGCTGGCTCGGTCTGGCCCGACTGGTTGAAACGGAGGCGGAAGGGGGAGAGGAATGGAGCAAAGCCTTCCGGCGACTGATCGACGACTGGCAGCGGGAGAACCCGATTCACACCGGCGTCAACTGGGCGATGCCGATGGAAGTCGGCATCCGGGGATTCTGGCTCGCAGCCGGAGGAGCGTTCTTCGATGATGCACCGGAAATACCGGTCGAGTGGTGGCTGGACTACTACCGGGTCCTCTACGGACACGGCCGCTATCTTGCCCGCAATCTGGAATACTTCCCGAACCTGACCAACCACTACATCGCAAACTGCTTCGGCCTGATGGTCACCGGCGCCCTTTTCCTCGACACGACCGAAGGGAAGGAATGGTTCGAGGACGGAAAACGACGTATGGCACGAGAGCTGGAGCGCCAGGTGACGCCGGACGGGGTTCACTACGAATGTTCGATCTCCTATCACGCTCTCGTTCTGGAGATGTATGTGATCGCCGGGATCATCGCCGAGCGGGTCGGCAGAGCGTTCGGTCCCCACGAACGGGAGACCATCACAAAGATGACCCGGTTCGTCCGGGACTATCTTCCCCCCGACGGGGCAACCGTACCGCAGTTCGGAGACTCGGATGACGGCGTCATTCTCCGTCTGGCCTCCGACCAATCGCTGTACGACCACCGTCCGCTCCTTCACCTGGCTTCATCATTTCTGCAGTCGGATACCGGAACTTCAGGAAAGAACATGGAACCGAAGGAACCGGTCTCCCCTTCTCTTTTCACTCTCTTCTTCGGACTCCCCCCCGCCCCCTCTTCTCTCCCCGCAACGTCACGACTCTACGGTGACGGAGGCTTTGCCCTGCTGAGAAACAGCCGTTGGCATCTGACCGCCGATGTGGGACCGATCGGTCTGCACGGCAATAACGATACGCTCTCATTCACGCTTCACTCAGCCGACGGGCGAGCCTGGCTGATTGATCCGGGGACCGGATGCTACACAAGGGATGAGATATTGAGAAATGCGTTGCGATCGACCGCCGCCCACAACGCCCCCTGCATCGACCGCGAAGAGATCGCCCGGTTCTCCGGTCTGTGGCGGGTGGAGTCGGATCGGACACGGACGGAGATCATCACATCAAATCTTGAAGAGGCTTCCGGAGAAACAAACGACCCGTTGCTCCTGACGGCCCGGCATCACGCATACGACCGCCTTCCCGGAGGAGGAATCGTTGTGGAACGTCACTGGCGGATGGAGGGAGATGAGGTGGAGATTCGGGACCGGATTCTCGGCTCCGGCAGACATCGGGCCGAAATCGGTTTCACATTGCCGGAAGAAGCTCGGGGAATAAAGATTGCGGAGGATAGTGTAGAATTACGTCACGGCACCGAACCTGACAGAGGCTCTCTGCGCATCACCTGCAGCCATCGGATCAATATCCGGGAAAGCCTGTATTCCCCCGGATATGGTCTGCTCCTCCCCTCTACACGAATCGAAATTTTCGTCGATGGAGAGGCTCCCCTGGAAATCGCCTATCTTTGTCGGTTCGTCTCCAATCAGAATGCATGATCGACCAGGAAGACATCATACCGGAACGGAAAAGCAATCGGCTCCGCCTGACCGCATGGACGGCGGCCGACAAAGCCCTGCCGATGATCTACGGCGTCGCGGTCGTGGCAATCCCGCTCCACTTCGGTCTGCTGACCACCGAGGCATGGGGGACGTGGGTCGTCTTCCAGACGCTCTTCCTCTCGATCAGTCTGACCGGTGACTTCTTTTTTCTGCAGCCGATGGTGAAGCTGGCCTCCGAATTCGAGGCCGATCAGCGACCGATCGTCACCGCAGGCTCGGCTCTCTACACGGTGCTGAGTCTGGCTCTGGGCAGCATCGTCTCCCTCTTCGCCTGGTTCTTTGCCGACATTCTGAAAACCGGTCCGACCGGAACCGAGGCGTTTATTCTTATGACCGCCACGGTCGGGGCAACGATTCCGCGGAACGTCGCCATCAGGGTCCTGCAGGTAGACTACGGGATTGCGCGCATCTTTCTGCTGGATCTGGTCTACTTCGGCGGGTTCGTCGGATTGATGATCTATGGCTGGCGCACCGGGACGTTCTCCAGAACGATGGACATGGTCTGGTATAACCTCTTCGCCCTGATCGCCAGTTCGGTTGTCGGCGCCCTCTCCTGCGGCGTGAAGATCGTCCCGGCCTTCCGGAACGTCGCCGGGGCAACCCGGCGGATCATCAGCATCGGCATGCATCAGGGGGGAACCGGAATCATGACGATCATCCAGCAGAACGTCGATGTCGCCATCGTCTCGGCAACCCGCGGACCGGTGGCGGCCGGCATCTACACGGCAGCCCGGATCTTCTACAGGATCTTCGAGGCGCTGCGCGAAGCCGGACAGCTTCTGCTGATCTCGGCTACCTCCAACGCCTACTCACGCGACGACAAGGAGCGGGTACAGGACCTCACGGTTCTGGCCACCGCCGCCCTGGTCGCCATTCTCTACCCGCTGACGATTCTGCTGATCGCCCTGGCGCCGATCGGCATCCCGATCATCCTTCCGGAGTTCGAGTCGGCCTCCACCGTCTTCCAGTGGCTGATCGCCTCCGGCTTCGCCATGCCCTTCATCATCGTCCCCTCCTCGGTCCTGCTCGGCATCGGCGAGACGCGGGATCTGTTCAGGGGAATGCTGACCGGAACGATCGTGCTGGCCGGAGCCGGTCTTGCCCTCACCTATGAATTCAGCGCCGACGGCATGGCCGCAGGCGTTCTGCTGGGGAACACGACGATCGCCGCCCTGCTGACCAGACGCATGAACCGCTACATCGACTTCTCCTTCCGGGGTGTCCTGCGCCGTTCCAGAAGCCTGGGAACCATTGCCCGGACCCGGCTTCGGGAATTCCGCTTTAATTCCAACAAATTCTCCGCAAAACCGTAATTCCGCCCCGATATTTTTTTCTGAACACCTTACGTCGCGACCGTTTTTCCCGTATTATTCCCGCCTGAAACGCCCTGTAAACTCTCACACATTGTGGTTTACAAAATCATCCTTTATCCGTATGTTTGTCAACCACGATCAATATGTTGTTTTTTCAATTAACCCAACCGGATTGAACTATGGCTAACGTTCCGAACGAAGCAAAGGTCAAGGCGTTGAACAACGCGATTGACCAGATCGAGAAGCAGCACGGCAAAGGCTCGATCATGAGACTGAACGACCAGGCGGTTGTCCCGGTCGACGCAATCTCCACCGGCTCCCTGTCGCTGGACGCCGCCATCGGCATCGGCGGCATCCCCCGCGGACGCATCGTTGAAATCTACGGCCCGGAATCCTCCGGAAAAACCACCGTCTGTCTCCACGTTATCGCCGAAGCGCAGCGTCAGGGGGGCATCGCCGCCTTCGTCGACGCGGAGCATGCGCTCGACATCCAGTACGCCCGCCGGCTCGGCGTCGACGTCAACAATCTTCTGCTGTCGCAGCCGGAATTCGGCGAGCAGGCGCTGGAGATCGTCGATACGCTCGTCCGCTCCGGCGCAATCGACGTGATCGTCGTCGACTCGGTGGCGGCTCTGACGCCCCGGGTGGAGATCGAAGGAGAGATGGGTGACGCACAGATGGGATCGCAGGCCCGCCTGATGTCCCAGGCGATGCGGAAGCTGAACGCGGCGATCGGCAAGACGAAATGCGCGGTGATCTTCACCAACCAGTTGCGCCAGAAGATCGGCGTGATCTACGGCAACCCGGAGACGACCACCGGCGGAAACGCCATGAAGTTCTACGCCTCGGTCCGCATCGACATCCGTCGTCGCGAGATCCTGAAGGACGGATCGGACATCATCGGCAACCGCGTGCGGGCGAAGATCGTCAAGAACAAGGTCGCCCCGCCGTTCAAGGAGGTGGAGTTCGACATCATGTACAACGAGGGGATCTCGAAAGTCGGCGACGTGCTCGATCTGGCGATCAACTACGGCATCATCGAACGCTCCGGCTCCTGGTTCAACTTCGGCGACGAGCGCGTGAAGGGTCGCGACGCACTGAAGGGAGTTCTGCAGGAGAACAGGGAACTCTTTGACGCGCTTTACCTCGAGGTCCAGAAGCGTCTCGGTCTGGTGGAGGGAGATTCCGACTCCGCCGCAGCTCCGGTGGAGGCGACCGAGAAGAAGAAGAAAGGGAAGGTGACCGAGGAGATGGAGGAGGCATAAGCTTCCGGTCTGTTGAACGGCAGTTCCTTGCTGAATAAAACGATGCCCGGTCGGCGTAGAGTGCCGATCGGGCATTTGTCTTGAGAGAAGGTGCTGCAGGTATTTATTTCGAAGGCCGGGGAGTAAGGAGGGGTCACCTGAGCAGGACAACTCCAATCTTATAATTCACCGGACTTTATAGACCCGGGGTGTTCGCATCGAAAGTACGGCATAGTCAAAGACACATAACCACCCCAAAGAAGGTGAATTGTCACGATACATTCAATACACTATGGGATTTCCGTCTGTTCCAGGGAGAGCATGAGTTATATTATGTATATATAACCCTTCGGATGAATACGATACCGTTGAGTGCGGCGTACCATCCTGAAGGCCTTGTAACCAATCAACGGCTACTCGATCTCCCTCATCGTCGTCCATGGATATCCACACGGAATCCACATCTTCACAATAACATTTTTCACCCACCTCGGAATCAAGATCAAGAAAATAAACTGCCGATTCATTTGTGTCATAGGCTATTATTATCATGGTCGGCCATATGGGTGTACTTTCGAGTACAAACGAACGGCTCAACGAATCGTTCATTGAAATCGATACGGATTCACCATCAAACCCGTAACCCAATATTATTGACGCATCAATCTTATCTTCTCCAAATTGTTCTTCGTCCACCGACGAGCAGCGAGGATCGCTATAACATCCCGGATACGATACTACTCCCAAGAACACACATGTTATAAGCACCACGAAATTTTCTCTCACATGATAAAGCATGTTGAAGTTTACTTATTTTAGTTCCACTCATTATCTTCAGCGTTGTTGCATGAATAGCGAACAAAAGGATATGGATGCGCCAGGAGGGTAGATTCGGTCTGCCATGAACAAGTCTACGACGATACCCGCTGCATCCGCAATCGACTCGCCGTCAGAGCTCCCCTCGTTACCCCGTATATCAACCCCGCTACCGCCATTGCAAGTAACGGCAAGGCATCAATACGGGAGAGTTCCGAGAACCCCTGCTGCAGTATCTGCAGACTCAACGGCGTGACCAGCAGAAAGGATCCCAGCGAGACCGGATTGACGTAGTACGACCAAATTCCGAATTCTCTTTTCCAGGACCATTCGGTCAGCGCAACAAAAATGACGACGGAGATCAGCCACAGCACAAAGAATGTGCCTGACCCGCTATGCTTCTTCGCGACAAACGCCGACATCCAGACGACAATCAGCCAACCGAAGAAATTCAGAACGTACCAACCGGGCCTCACCTTTGCACGGCGCAGCTTCCGTATCAGCATTCCGTCAAGCAACGGCAGGAATATCGGAGAGAACAGAACCAGTCCGTAGATCGAGTAAACGAAGCCCGACACCATGAAGCACAGGGCCATGATCAATGACCACTGAACCACATAGACTCTGATCTCACTTGAGGAAAGCATAAGGGAACAGCAGTTGTGCAATTTCGCCGGATGATTGTATCGCCATCGGATTTCCGACAAGAAGTTGAAGATAGATCAGCACTGATCCTCTACTCCACAATCCTCCCCGGCAGATGTTCCCCCACCTTCGCATACTCTTCAGGCCCCCATCCCGGATCGAACGTCCGGGCCAGTTCCATATAGCGCTTCGCCAGCGAGTCGTTCCCGTGCAACGCCTCGTACTGCGCCCGGTCGCGAGCACTCGTGGCATACCACTTGTAGGTATTCGCCACGTACGGATCGACTCTCCCCTCCCAGAAACGGAACGTCCAGTCGGGGAACTCCTGCGGCACATATTCTTCGTCCGGCAGGATCATATAGGCAAGCTGATAGGGGGCCCGCTTGTTCGGCGGAGGCCACTCATTCCCGTAGCGAAATCCTCCTGACTGCGTCCGTTCGTTGATGTCGAAGGTCATCAGCACCGGACGCTTCCCCAGGTTCTCCCGGATCATCGCGTCGATCATCTCCACGTATCTCCGGTCGATCACCGCCGGGTCGTACGGCAGGTCACGCTCGAATTTGTACTGCTCCTCCTGAAACGCTTCGACTTCCTTTCGCACTCCCTCCATGAACTCCGGATAGTTCGTCCGCAACTGTTCGATGTACCAGCCATACTTCAGCAGGTTGTGATCCACAACCGTCACGTCCGGACGCATCCCCTCCACCCCCTGCATGTAGTAGCTGCCGGAAAGCCAGAAATCCCAGAGACCGGAGATGATGATCGCATTCTGCGGCAGATTCTCCAGCATGTTGACCGTGGCGTCCTCCACCAGATAGTTTCCGCTCTCATCGGCGTCGCCGTAGTTGAAGAGGATCACACCGGCCGCAAGGAGTCCGGCCAGACCGAGCGTGACCGAACGTCCGAGCAGGTTGTGCAGCCGGACAAATCCGAAGAGCATCCAGATACCGAGCACGAAGATGGCCGTCAGGTAATACTGTTCGATGTCCAGAATGCTGTAGCCGCCGCCGTAGAGGATTGTCGTCAGAAAAAGAATCACCGTCATCATGCCGAAACCGGCCGGTAGACGTCCCCAGCGGTTTTTTCCCTCTCCCCCCTTCGATCCCGTGAAGTAGAAGAGAGCAACGATGAGGGCCACAAGGAAGAGAACGAAGGGGAGAAGGATGGCCGCAACGGTGGTGCCGTTGAACAGAAGGGCAAGCAGAAGCGAAGCGGCGAAGAGAACACCGGTTACCACGGCAAGGCGACCCCGCCGGCGGAAGAGCGTGAAGAGACCGAGTAGTGCGATGACGATACCGAGACCGAGCAGCTCGCCGGAGATCGTCCCGAGGAACTCGCGCGTATGGGGAGCGAAGACCTGGGGTTCGCTGAACATCCAGACGCCGTACTGCGCACCGGTGATGTGACGCCAAAACCCCCAGAACGTCTCCGGGTTGCTCCAGTTGAATTGCGGATCCCCCGCAGCACGCAACGGAAGCCAGAGGTAGGGGAGCAGACCGAGCAGGAAGCCGGGAATCAGGTAAAGAATTCTGCGAAACGCATCGGCGCTGAAGCCGAGTCGCCAGAAGTAGAAGACCAGGAAGGCCGGGGCCAGCAGAATCGTGGTCATGTGGTTCGAGAAGGAGAGTCCGAGACCCAGAGAGAAGAGGAATCCCTTCACGGTAAATCCGATCGGTCCATCAGTTCCACTCTCCCCCACGCTCACCTCTCCGGCGCGCAGAGCCTCCTGATCGAGATAGCGGATGAAGAGCCAAGTGATCAGCGGAAGCATCAGGCAGTGGAGCGAGTAGACCTCGAACCCGACCCCCTGTCGCCACCAGATGCCGGTCGTCACCGTCAGCAGCGCACTCAATCCGGCCAGGACGCTCCCCTCGCCGGCGGTCATCCGTCTCTTTCTCTTCTCTTCTTTCGGGTCGTTCTTCTTCTTTCCCTTTTTCCCTTTCTCCTCAACTTCCTCCCGATCCGAAAACGGTACCACCCGGAGGAGCCTCGCAAAGAGGAGCGTCATCACTCCGGCACCGACGGCAACGAAAAGTGCCGACATGATGTTCAGCGCAAGAATATCACGGACCGGAAGAATCAGCGTGAAGAGTTTGCCCAGAAACGTCATCAACGGGTATCCGGTCGGGTGGGCAACGCCGAGCGTGACGGCCACTGCGGCAAGTTCCCCGTCATCGATATAGCCGAAGGTGGGAGCCAGCGTCAGCATGTAAAGGAAGAAGGCGATGAGTCCCACCCCCACGGCAACACGTCCCGGTGTGGCGATGGAAAGTGCGAAGAACGACTCAGGGTTCGATTCGGTGGTGTACATGGCTTGCTGTCGTTTCCTGAATTCGATTGCTGGTGCAACTGTTGCTTTCCGGATAAGATAGGCCGCAGATTGAACAGATCAGACGGATATACACAGATTTGATCCGTGCTGATCCGCCGCATCCGTCCGATCCGTGTACTATTTCCCCCCCAGGCTCCGGAAAAACTCCGCCCCCTCCCGCATGTATTGTCGGTTCCCCATCGGAAGGACCGGCACATCCTCCGGATCGATGCCCGGATCGAACGTCGCGGCCCGTTCGGTATGAACTCCGGCCTCGGCTTCCCTGCCGAACTTCCGTTCGTATGCCGCACGTGCAAGCTCGGCCCGGGCATAGAAGACCGCCGCACTCATCACGTCGGGATTCTCCCGATTGTCCGGCAGCCGGTAGCGGTACTCGCGGGGCTTCAGTCCCAGATAGGTCGAATCGATCGTCAGCCCGTAGACCAGACCGACCGGCGTCCTGTTCCATCCGTAGCCGACAAGCGTGTCGACCTCCCAGGTCACAAATGTCGGCCGCTTGTTTGTGGAGATGATGCCGTTGACCATCCGGTAGAAGAGTCGACTGTAGCCCAGACTGTCCTTCCGCTCCGACCGCATCCCCTGATCCATCCTCTTCCGCTCGTTGACGAACTCCCTGATCCGCTTGCTCACCCGTT
>CAMLOB010000112.1 GCA_946481475.1 uncultured Chlorobiota bacterium
GTTGAAGCCGGGACTCTACGGTCTGCTGCTGATCGACCGGGAGGAATATTCATCCACCCCGCTGATGATCCTCCGATGATGCCTGTCTCTCGTTCCATACCACCGCCGTTTCTGCCGGGACTGCTCTGCATACTGAGCCATTTCTTCGCCGCCGTATCCCTGACGGCACAGGAACCGCCGAAGCCGACACTCTTTCTCGGTCCGTTTGCCGAAGCGGGAACCGGCATCACCCTGGCCGACCAGCCGCTCCCGGTCTATTCCCTCTCCCCCGGCTGCGGAACGTTCGGGGAGATCGGATCGGCAAGCCGGGTTGAGTTCGGTGGGTACGTCGCCATGCCTGCGTTCTTCAGCCGCAATGTCGGACTGGCGGCACGTATCGGTTTCTTCCGCGGAAGCGAAGGATTTCGTGGAGAGCCGATCGACCCGCAACGCCTGTTCGACTCCGCATCGTCAACGCTGGTCACGATCGACCGGGAGTTCCGGCTGGAGGGGATCACCGAGGGACTTTCACTGGAAATCCTGCTGCGCTATGAACCGGCCGAGCGTTGGACGGTCGAGGCCGGCCCCGCGTTCGGCTACCGGCTTTCGACATCGTTCGAGCAGACCGACAATGTTCTCGGCCCGGGAGATATCCGGTTCGACGACGGACAGGGGAGCCGCACGATGGAGGAGGGAATGTCGCTGAGCGGACGCTCCTTCAACGTCGGGGCGGGTCTGGGCATTTCCTACAGCCACAAACTCTCCCGCCCCCTCCGGCTGGTGCCATCGATCCGACTGAAGACCGACCTGCTGTCGGCAGCAAATGAAGCATCCTGGATCACATTGCGTGGGACCGCAGGGGTGGGACTGCTGTTCGATCTGACCCCCTCTCCCCCTCCCCCCGATACGCCTCCGGAGGCTCCCGAACCGCCACCACCGCCGGCTGTTCCTCCTCCGACCGCCGCGATCCGGATCATCGGCGTCGACGCCGACGGGAACGAGACCAGGGTCTCCCGTATCCGGGGGGTGGAAGTCCTTCATGAGCGTCGGCTTCCTCTGCTGGACCGGCTGTTCTATGAGGAAGGGGAGATCACGCTTCCGGACCGTTACGATGTCGGGAGCGGAACCGAGGAGGCGGAACATTCCGACTGGTCGATTATTGACGCACATCACCACTATCCCGGCATCATCATCGAGCGGATGAAGGAACATGCCGGAACGAAGATCAGTCTGAGCGGCAGCGGGGCGGGGAACGAACCGGCGGGAATTGCAGCGGAACGGATCGAATCCTTCCGCACTTCTCTGGCCGCCCGTGGAGTGGAATCCGAACGAATTGCCCTGCTCCCCTTCGCTTCAAACCGCTCCGACGAGCGAAAGAGGGAAGGAATGCAGGAGAACCGGCGGATCGAGATATCCTCAACCGATCCGGCACTGACATCTCCTCTGGTTCTCGAATCGATCGAGCGGGATTTCTCCCCCCCATCGATCCGGGTCGTTCCCGATTTCGACTCACCGGTCGGCATAGCCGACTGGAAGATGACCGTGACGCAGAACGGAAATCCGATGGCCGACTATTCGCGGGCCGATCTTGAGAAGGGAGAATCTCCGGACTTCCAGTGGGAAATCCGGCAGCGGCGGGGGGACACGTCAATCGCTCCGCTGGTCGCCCGGATCGAGGTGACCGATTCGCTGGGAAGAACGGCCCTGGCGTTCGATACGATCCCGCTGATTCTTGAGAAGAGACGGGACAGAGTTGACGACGACGTGGAAATCGCCGTTGACATGGTACGGAAGTCCTCGTGGCTGATCGGCTTCGGCTACGATTCGGACGCCCTGACGCCGGAGATGATCGCCGAGCTGAAGCGGATGATGGAATTTCTGAGGCCCGGAGGACGGATCAGCGTGACCGGGTTTACCGACCGGACCGGGACCGAAGAGCACAATCTCTCTCTGTCACGAAAACGGGCCGACCGGGTGGCCGGGTGGATCTCCGGTTATCTCTCCGAACAGAAGATGGAGGTGGAAGAAATGACCGTCACCGGAGCCGGGGTCGACGAAGAGCATTTCGACAACGATCTGCCGGAGGGGCGCGTCCTCTCGCGCAGCGTCCTGATCCGGATCGACCGGGCTGCCGAGGAGAGCGATCTGCCGTAATGATTTTCCTACCCCCTCTCTCCCCTGTGTGAGTTCTCCCCCCTCTGATGTGTCTTCGCTACAGACCGGTCATAAAAGAATCAACCTTCAACGCCAAACGTGAAGACCATGAACAAATTCATTCGATATACGCTTCTGCTCCTGCTGGCCCTGCCGGCACCGGCGATGCTTCAGGGACAGAATCCGCAGTGGAACTCTCCGCGGCTCCCGTCGACCGTCACCGGGCACATCTATCTGATTACGTTTCCCGAGCCGCTGGAAAACAAGTTCGACCTTCGCTTCCCGAACGCTCAGCCGGAACGGCTTTCACTTTACATCTATTCCGATGCGACAACGCCGGTCTGGATCTCCAACGCCGGGGGGAACTGGTCGACAACCGAGATCCTTCCCGGTCAGACTTCCGTCGAGGTGCCTCTCCCCCTCGAAGAGTTCTCGTTTGCCGGTCGTGAGGAGATGCCGACGCAAAACGTCTTCCGGGTGTTCTCCGTCCGTCCGATCCTTGTCAACTGCTACATGACGACGCACTTCGCTACAGAGGCCTGGACACCCCTCCCTGTTGAGGCATGGGGAAAGGAATATTATGCAGCCGCATCCGCGGCCGAGACCGTCAGGGATTTTGTGCCGGCAGGCGAGAACAGTTTCTCTTCCGCAATTCACGGAGCCCCCTCACAAATCACGGTGACGGCCGCCTTCAACAACACAGAGGTGACGATCGTACCGAACGCCGATCTGAACACCGGGTCGGCAGGGGTTCCGATGAGCGTCAACCTCGATGCCGGAGAGGCCTACACGTTCATCAGCGAGGTCGACACCGGAAGCACCTTCGGCCCCAACCTTGCCGGTTCACGCATCACATCGAACCGTCTGATCGGCGTCATCTCCGGCAACACCAGAGCGGCAGTGATCGACGACTCGGTGGGATTGCTGAAGAACTCCTACAAGAACCTGACGGTCGAAGCCCTCGCCCCCGTTCAGCAGCACGGCACGGAATTCGTCTTCATGCCGACCTGGGGTCCGGGTCGCATGGGTCTGGATGCGAAGTCTCTGCAGGCGGAATTTGCCGGCATCTACGGCACATCGCAGGGACAGACCAACGGTCTGGTGACCGACAGCAGCGGAAGTTTCAATCCGTTCAGCGTCATGAACGCTTCGCTCTACAACAAGGAGTTCAACCAGGCGGAGGCACGTCTATTCCGGACCGATCAGCCGGCTCAGGGGATCATAACGTCGGCCGGTGCACTTACCTTCAACGGAACTACGGGTTCCGGCAACCTCATCGGTGCGACCTTTTCCTCCTGGGGATCCTATACCGTGGAGATGACTCCGCGTGAGCAGTGGACAAACGGTGCGGCATTTACCGCTCCCCAGCTTCTCTCCGGTACCCAGCACTACCTGAACCTTGTCACAAAGAAGGTTGACAGGTACAATGTACGCTACATCATTGAGGGCTCCCCTGCAACAACCTTCCCCTTCAATCAGGCGATTCCGGGTACCGATCTTGTCTGGGGAACCCTCGCAATCAATTCGGGCCTCACCTACAAGGTGTATGGTGAGAACGGCGCAACGTTTGCCGGCACCGTGTACGGCATGCAGAGAGGATATGAACTCTATCGTCCGGGCGCCCCGATGAAAGAGAAGGGATCATCGACATCGGCAGAGCATCCGTCGGAATATGAAGAGATCTGCGCCGAAGCATACGGTTTTCCACTCGCCCCCCAGCGCCGCCGGCTGGGTCAACCCTCCATCTTTGAAATTCTTGACGAACAAGGAGGGAACGACGAAGAGGGAGAGACCTACCGGATTCGCATCTCGAACGGAACCCCGGCGGACGGGGCGGCTGAGGAGATCGGTCTTCGCTCCATCTCCCTCCACCCGGAGAGCATCAACGCCGAACTTGAGTTTGTGGAGCCGAAGGACCCGATCGATCTGATCGGAGCTTATGAGGCGGTCGTCAGGGTCTACCCGAGCGATCCGGATCAGGACGCATCGGCTTTGCTTCTGGTGACCGACCGAACCGGAGCCGAGGAGACGGCCGAGTTCGAACATGCCGGAAAAGCTTCGTCGGTGACCGACGCCCGGGGCAGCGGTTACCGGTTCGAGACCGTCGAGCCGAATCCGGTCAGTTCAACCGGAAGGATCACGTTCAGTCTCGGCAACGGAGGGATGACGCGCGTGGAGATCACGAACGCTCTCGGACAGAGCGTGGCGGTCCCCGGCAACGGCGAGATGACGGCGGGACGCCATACGCTCCACTGGGATGCGTCCGATCTTCCGGCCGGAATCTACTTCTGCACGATCAGCAGCAACGGCTGGAAAGAGACGAAGCGGATCGTGGTTCGGTAAGCAACGGATATTGAAGATCTGTTGAAAGGCTCACATCCATTCCCCATGAAAAAGGGATCGACATTCCGACGTCGATCCCTTTTTCTTTTCACCTGTATGTTCAGTCTGTACTTACCCCGCCTCCACCGGCTCCGGATGTCCATACTTGACCTGAAACTCCCGTCTGGTACTGACCAGATGACGCCAGGCCTTCATGTCTTCCAGCTCGAATCGCTCGGTCTCTCCCGAGACCAGATTCAGCTCGATCCCCTCAGCACTCGATCCGGTCGGTTTCCAGAACATGATCGAACGGATCATCGGAAGGGGAAAATGGAGATCGGTGACATTGGTGGAGCGGACGCGGAAGAGGATCTCCTGCGCATTCGCCGCCAGCCAGCCGTCGATTCCGTTGTGAATCGCGGGCGTTGCCACCAGAAGTTCACCATCTCCCGAGAAGTCGGGCAGCTCGGTATCTTCCACTTTTTTCCAGTGCCAGAATTCATAGGCGGTCACGAAGACTCCACCGATTACCCCGGCGACAAGACCGAACAGCAGAACCGCACCGAGGCTCTGAGGATCGTCCCGCAACAATCCGATCGCCCACCAGATCAGAGCCATTCCCAATCCGAACGGAAGTCCGTATCGCACCGCCTGTCGGGCAAACCCGGGCCTGGCGCTCAGTTCCACACGTGATGTATCCATAGCATTATCCTCCTCAGGACTGAAAATGTATCTGCAAACGTCGATGTTCGCATCTGTAAGGGATAACATCGGCGGCTTGTAAATGGTTCATTTCATATATTTCCGTCAAGATTTTTTCAGAACTGCGATCATTCAAAAGGAAGAAGATCATGAGCAGCAACAACGGCACACCACGTGCCTACAACACCGGATTCGCTAATGAATTCGCCACCGAGGCTTTGGCCGGAGCGCTTCCGGTCGGGAAGAACTCTCCGCAGAAGGTGGCCTACGGACTCTACGCCGAACAGATCAGCGGTACGCCGTTTACCGCACCGAGATCGGAGAACCGCAGAAGCTGGTTCTACCGCATTCGCCCGTCGGTGGTTCACGAACCATACGGACAGATCGACAACCGGGCATTCCGGAGCGGTCCCTTCGACGAGGTCCCCCCTCCTCCGACTCAGATGCGCTGGAATCCCCCGCCGATCCCGACCGAACCGACCGATTTCATTGACGGGATTCTGACGATGGGGGGGAACGGTACGCCGGAGACGCATACCGGACTTGCCGTCCACCTGTACGCGGCGAACCGTTCGATGGAGGACAGATTCTTCTATAACGCCGACGGCGAGATGCTGATCGTTCCGCAACTCGGAACGCTTGCCGTCCATACCGAGTGCGGAATTCTGGAAGTTCCCCCGCTGCATATCGGACTGATCCCGCGCGGCATCAAGTTTCGTGTGGTTCTGCCGGACGGGAAGGCCCGGGGATATATCCTGGAGAACTATGGTTCCACATTCCGGCTTCCGGACCTGGGACCGATCGGCGCAAACGGTCTGGCCAATCCGCGCGACTTCGAGACGCCGGTGGCCGCATATGAGGATCGCGAGGGAGATTTCCGGATGGTCGGGAAGTTCCAGGGGAATCTGTGGGAGGCCCGGATCAACCACTCGCCGCTGGATGTGGTTGCGTGGCACGGCAACTATGCCCCGTGCCGCTACGACCTGACCCGGTTCCAGACGATCAACACCGTCAGCTTCGACCATCCCGATCCGTCGATCTTCACGGTGATCACCGCACCGTCGGAGATCCACGGGACGGCAAACTGCGACTTCGTGATCTTCCCGCCACGCTGGATGGTGGCCGAGGATACGTTCCGTCCCCCCTGGTTCCACAGGAACTTCATGAACGAGTACATGGGACTGATCGTCGGCGAGTACGATGCGAAGGCCGAAGGCTTCCTGCCGGGCGGAGGCAGCCTCCACAACTGCATGTCGGGTCACGGTCCGGACGCCGAGACGTTCGAGAAGGCATCGAACGCAGAGCTTGGGCCACAGAGGATCGACGAGACGATGGCCTTCATGTTCGAGACCCGCTTTGCGGTCCGACCGACAAAGTTTGCACTGGAGACCGATCTGCGCCAGCCCGACTACTACGAGTGCTGGCAGGGATTGAAGAAGAACTTCGATCCGTCGGGAAAAAAGCTGGAGACGGCCTGAAGCCGGGAGTGAGTCTGTGTTTACGGTGAGGTAGTTCTTCGGCAGAGATCTGCCCGGAGGTTTTTACCGCCACGACACGGTCCGCCGCGGCGGACAGGAAGGATCACCAAGGGAGCGGCTCACCGGACCGGCAGAAGTGCCGCAGTTTTTTGCCGTTGAACTTCGGTCCTTATATATGCAGAAGCCCGGGTCATGTGTGATCCGGGCTTTTTGCATAACTGCAATTAATCAGGTGTAATTCTCATTACGATCACCGACCGCCCCTCCGCAGGCCTTCGGACAGGAGGCGATCCATCAATACGGCAATACTCACTCCTTCTTTCTCCGCCCGCTCCATCAGAAGCCGGTGAACCGTCCGTGATACGGAGGTCGGGACTTTCTCTTCAGTTGAAGGGATCGGTTCGGGAATCCCTTTCCGCCACTCGAGCCGGGCTGCTATCCACGCATTAAATGCTTCTTTGCCGTTTCGCAGCGCTTCTTCAGGAGTATCTCCATCTGACATACAGCCGGGAAGATCCGGGGACGTTATCACGTACCCGCTCCCTTCTTCTGCAGAAAGAGGACGAATCTCGAAAGGATAATCTTCAAACCGAGCCATAGACGTTCGTCAGATTGAATCGATCAGTAGAAGGAACTGTTTGATGTAGACCGGCTTGACCGGACGTGGTGATGTTGTGGGTAGTGCGGCAAAGATATCACATTATCCCCGCTTGTTTCCTCCATACGAAAGGCTTCGCCACCACAACTCAAAAACAAGCCACCAGTCAAGCACCGGACGATATTCCCGTTCGCCGCGATAGTAGGCCTCCACGGATCGCGTAATTGCCGGCAGATCGTAGAGCGGATTGGTCTGCACTTCGGTTGAGTGAAGAAGATCAAGCACATGGTCGCGAAGATGGGCGAAGAGGAGATCGGACTCGTTCTCGTTCATCCCCGCACTTCTGCTCTTCCCCTTCCGCAGCTTCGTCACCACCCAGGCGGATGTGGCCGAGAGTCCGAACGGATACGTTGTTCTCCCCTTGACCAGAGGGAATCCGGTCAGCATCGGCGAGACCTCACGGATATAGCTGTTGTAGAACCGGCCGTCGATCCGCTCGCGAAGCGGAGCCTTCAGAACCGCACGAACATAGGAGGGCTGCAGCAAGGGCATCAGGTTCAGAACCTCGGCATCGACACGGGCCTGTTCCGGTCCGCCGTAGTTCGGGATGCGTGTGCGGAGGGCAAAGAGATCGACGTAGTTTTCCGGGCCGATCTCACGTATCGACGGCATCCCATCGATCACCGTCCGCAATTCCTCGACGGCTCCGCGTTCCATCTCGCGAAGGACTTCCGGCCGAAAGATCGCCGGACGTTCGTATCGGAGAAGAGCGGCCAGTGCCGGAACATCGCCGCGGTACAGAGCCCGTCTTCCGAACCGCGCAAACCGTTTGAAGAGACTCCGCCGCCCGATTTCGCCGAACCCGCCGTCGACGGCAAAGTGACCGGAGCGGGCAAGTTCCTCGCCGTAATGGAGCTTCGAGACGGTCGAGGCGAATTCAATCAGTTGCGTCTGTGCGGCGTAGCTCTGCAACCGACTGAAAAGTCGATCAGGGTCGGGGAGTGAGGACCCGATGTGGTGATATTCAAGGTCCAGACGCCCGGCAATTTCCCGACCGACAATCACATCGGGATGCGTCGGATCGCCGAGTGTGTGGACTCTCCACTCTTCTTTCGGCAGATGCTTCAACATCACAGCCAGAAGCATACGCGAATCGAGTCCGCCGGAAAGAGCCAGCGAAGGGGGATGGTGATACCCTGCAAGTCCGCCGACCAGCGATTCGATCGCACGGATTGCCCGGTCGACCGGCTCTCGGGTGAAACCGGCTCCGAAGGGTTGGCTGCGGCGGGCAACCGGACGACCACGAACGATCTTCAGATACCCTGCCTGACCCGCACGGACAATTCCCCTGACGGGAGAAGCGGTCGAGAACTGGTTATACATCAGCCACCGGCTTCCGAGGACGTTCAGGTCGATCTCCGACCGTTGACCGAGTCCGGCCGTCCAGTCGAGTCTTGTGGAGGCCACCAGACGGTTATCGATCTCGCAATAGTAAAACGTTCGCAATCCGAGCTGATCGCAGAAGAATTCCACCTCCTCATCTTTCCAGCGGAGAGCAACGAAGTGCCCGTCAAGCGACACCGGATCGAACGATGCATCGGACAACCTCTGCCGCCAGGCATCGACGTCCATGATGCTCCTCCCGTCTCCGTCGGCATCGATCCCGACACCGACGACGCCCCATCCCTCTCCCCTCTCTTCATCATACTCGACAAGACAGGTCTCATCGGCCCCGCCGAAGTGCAGGAGCAGTCCCGGAAGATTGATGCTCTGCAGCGGACGAAGATCGGACGGAGTCCGGAACCCGGCCGACTCCGCATCGGTTGTACTGACGACAAGAAACCAACTCATGAACGCGATTGTGTCTGAAAGATCGGAAGTTACGGGAAACGGGGGAGTGGGGAGCAGTGGGAGATCGGCTTTGAGGAGTGAGCTTTGAGCAGTCAGCTTTGAGCGGTCAGGAGTCAGCTTTTGAGAAATCAGCTTTCAGCGGTCAGCAGTCAGCTTTTGAGGAATCAGCTTTGAGCGGTCAGGAGTCAGCTTTGAGAGATGAGCTTTGAGCGGTCAGCAGTCAGCTTTTGAGAAATCAGCTTTGAGCGGTCAGGAGTGAGCTTTGAGAAATCAGCTTTCAGATTTGAGCTTTGAAGTCGGATTTTGACTCACAGCTGACCGCTCATAGCTCACTGCTGACCGCTCATAGCTCACTGCTGACCGCTCATAGCTCACAACTGACTGC
>CAMLOB010000113.1 GCA_946481475.1 uncultured Chlorobiota bacterium
GGGAAGGACTCCGGATCCTTGAAGAAGGGGACTACGACGCAATCCTTGCCACCGCTCCCCCCTTCACCGACTTCCTGATCGGTCTGGAACTGAGTCGCGAGACCGGCGTCCCTCTGGTGGTCGATTACCGCGATCCCTGGTTGGACAACAGAAGTTATTTCTACGCCACCCCGTTCCATCGGCACTATGCGGCAAAGCTGGAGCAGGAGGTTCTCAGACGGAGCGAGGGGATCGTGGTGGTCAACAGAAAGATCAAGGAGCAACTGATCGCCCGCTGGCCTTTCCTGACACATGAACATGTCCATATCATCCCGAGCGGTTTCGATCCGCAGGACCTGGCCGCCGCCAGTCCAGAACGGGTGAAGGGGAAGAAAATGCGGTTTCTCTACAGCGGTCTGTTCGATGCAAACAGGACGCCCCGTTTCTTCTTTGAAGCTCTGGGAAAGGTCTTTGCCCGACATCCGGAGGCCAGGGATGAGATCGAACTCTGCTTCCTCGGCACCTTCCGCGACTCGCACCGGAAACTGGCGGCAAAACTGGGTGTCGGCTCGGCTCTGGTGACTCCCGGTTACGTGGAGCATCGGGAGGTGATGGACTGGCTCCTCTCCAGCGATGTTCTCTGGCTGACGATCTACGATCCGACCATCACACCCGGAAAAGTCTACGAGTACATGGGGACGCGCAAACCGATTCTGGCTCTGGCTCCGGAGGGAGTGGTGCGAAGCGTTCTGGAGAACTATGGTGCGGCCGTCTCGGTTCAGCCCGATAACGTCGATGCCATTGCCGATGCGGTTGAAGGACACTATTTCGCCTGGAAGGAAGGGAGACTGCCGATCGGTGAGGAGGGGAAAGCCCTGTCACACGACACGCGGTTTCTGACCGAGCAACTTGCGCGGATTCTTTCACACTCGATGAGATTCTGACAAAAGAGGGCTGGACCGGGGGAGGGGAACTCCAGGCTGTCGTGCGGGGTTCCGATTATCCTCCGGATGATCTGCGAAGAGGGAGGTCCTCACAAGGCCGACATGCAGCATCACGGAAACAAACCGACTGAACGATCATGAGCAACGAAACGGTTCTTCTTCTTGGATCGGGAGGGCGCGAACATGCGCTGGCCTGGAAGCTGGCGCAATCTCCGTCGGTGGCCCGGCTTGTCTCGGCGCCGGGCAATCCCGGCATGGCCTCTCTGGGTGAGATTCGTCCGGTCGATCCTGAAAATGCCGGGAGCGTTCTCGCACTGGCCGATGAACTGAAGCCCGATCTGATCGTGATCGGTCCCGAAGCTCCGATTGCCGCAGGCGTCTCCGACGTGCTGCGGGATGCCGGCTACCTCGTCTTCGCTCCGTCGAAAGGGGCCGGACGACTGGAGTGGGACAAGGAGTTCGCAAAGGAATTTATGGTTGCCAACGGTATCCCGACCGCATCCTTCCGAACTTTTACCGCCGAGGAACTGGAGGGCGCCCGTCACTACATCCGGGAACATTCCCTGCCGATTGTCCTGAAGGCAAACGGTCTTGCAGCGGGGAAGGGAGTGGTGATCGCCGAAACGCAGGATGACGCGATGGATGCGCTCGAGGAGATGCTCTCCGGCGCGGCGTTCGGCGATGCCGGAAGCACGGTGGTGATCGAGGAGTTTATGGGGGGAGAGGAGGCTTCCGTCTTTGCCGTCAGCGACGGAGAACGCTACGTCCTCTTTGCCCCGTCGCAGGATCACAAGCGGATCGGCGACGGAGATACCGGACCGAACACCGGCGGCATGGGGGCCTACGCTCCGGCGCCTATCGTCGATGAGAATGTCCTTCATCAGGTACGGGAGCGGGTTGTCGAACCGGTGCTCCGGGGGATGCGTGATCTGGGAACGCCGTATCAGGGGTGCCTCTACTGCGGCTTGATGATCGACCCGCACGGCAATGTCCGCGTTGTGGAGTTCAATTGCCGGTTCGGTGATCCGGAGACGCAGGTGGTGCTGCCGATCTGGCGCGGGGATCTCTACCGGCTCTTCCGTGGAGCCGCATCCGGAAGCATCGGCGATGCCGACGAGGCCCCCTCCACCGGCTCGGCCGTTTGCGTTGTCATGGCCTCGGGCGGATATCCCGGCTCCTATGAAAAAGAAAAAGAGATCGCCGGGATCGAAAACGTGCCGGAGGATGTTCTGGTCTTCCACGCCGGAACAAAAGAGAAGGAAGGAACGCTCCTGACCGCCGGCGGCCGCGTTCTGGGTGTGACGGCGGTTTCGGATGAGGATGATCTGGAATCGGCCATCGGTCGGGCATACGAAGGGGTAGAGAAAATTACCTTTGAAGGGTCGGTCTGGCGGCATGATATTGGGGCGAAAGGAATCCGGAGAAAGAGTTTCGAGGGGTAGAGGTCGTCCACCGGGTCGACCCCATCTCTTCTTCCGGTGCAGGAGATACGGCTCAGGATTTAACACAAATACAGCATGAAAGTTCTCGTTACCGGAGGGGCCGGATTTATCGGATCGCATCTTGTGGACAGCTATCTGGAGGCCGGACACGAAGTGGTGGTGCTCGACAATCTTTCAACCGGTGATCGGGCCAACCTGAACGCTCGGGCACGATTTATTGAAGGGGATGTACGGGATGCCGACCTGGTCAACGGACTGTTCGAGGTGGAACGTTTCGATCTGGTCAACCACCATGCGGCCCAACTCGATGTCCGCATCTCCGTTGCCAACCCATCCTTCGATGCCGAGCAGAACATCATCGGGTCGGTGAACCTGTTGCAGGGGGCGGTCTCCACCGGTGTGGAGCGATTCGTCTTCGCATCGAGCGGCGGCACGGTCTACGGCGATCAGCAGGTCTTCCCCGCCGACGAAACGCATCCGACCGATCCGATCTCCCCCTACGGCGTCTCCAAACTTTCCGTCGAGAAGTACCTCGGCTACTTTGCCCACCAGTACGGTCTGCGCTACGCCGTCCTCCGCTACACCAACGTCTACGGTCCCCGACAGAACAGTCACGGCGAGGCGGGCGTTGTCGCGATCTTCTGCACGCGGATGCTCAACGGGGAGGAGCCGGTGATCTACGGCAGCGGCGAACAGACCCGCGATTACGTCTACGTCGGCGATGTGGCCCGGGCCAACATGGCGGCTACCGACTACCTTCAGCGTCACCCCTCCGGTGTCTTCAACATCTGCACGAACACCGAGGTGACCGTCAACGAACTCTTCCGGCGGCTGAACGGAATGGTGGAGAACCGGTTCGAGGAAATCCACGCCGAGGCGAAGCCGGGAGAACAATTCCGTTCGGTCTGCGCCTGGGACAAGGCGGCGGCCGAACTCGGCTGGAAACCGGAGGTCGATTTCGAGGAGGGGTTGCGGCGGACGATGGAGTATTTCCGGAAGCCGTAAATCCTCGGCTCCTCGAAAGATCCGTTCCCATGATAGCGCCGACGCGTGCAATGTGATATTCACAGGGAATATCGCTTGAAACGCCGGAGTCCCCGTCATATCTGAACCGCCATCTCTATAAAAGCAAGCAGGCAGAGAATCCTGAAGACTATGGAACCTCTGGTGATAAAAGAAGGCTCCGCACATACGGACGATGATCGGTATCCGGCAACCCGTTATGCGTTGCGGGAGACAAGCGGAACGGACGGTATAGCCTTTCAAGGACTTGCCGAACGGCTTGCCGAGCTTTCCCTTTCCGGCAGGGCGCTGGATTTCGGTTGCGGGGCCGGACGTTCAACGCGCTTTCTTGCGGCACTCGGATTTCAAACGACAGGGGTGGATATAAACGACGCCATGATTGACGAGGCGAGAAAACGGGATACCGTTGGTGTTTACCACTCCTGTCGGGCGCATGAATCCCTCCCTTTTACAGACGCTTCGTTCGACCTCCTTCTCTCCACCTGGGTTGTGTTGGAGCTCCGTTCACGGGCCGATCTGGACAGGTTCCTGAGTGAGGCGGCACGTCTTCTCCGGCCCGCAGGCAGGGGCTTTATCGTCACAAACACGCCCGAGTTTTATCAGGGCCGCTGGGTAACGTGTGAGGTCGACTTCCCTGAAAACAAAGCTCCGCTGCGATCAGGCCAGATCGTGAAGGCCCGCCTTCTTCCGGAAGGAGTAATCGTCACCGACATCTTCAGGAGCGATGCGGAGTACAGGGAAGCGCTGGCCGATGCCGGGCTTGACCCGGTTCATGTGTGGTATCCGAAAGCTCCGGCAGACGAAACAGGTTGGCTGGATGAGACGAGGATTGCACCATGGGTGATCTATGAAGTTGAGAAGAGGGGGTGAGGGCTGTCGCCCGACGTTGATGAGTCTACCGTCATCCGGGTTGTCACATTGATCCTATTGTTCATCGATGCGGTTCGCCGGATTTTGAAGACCGGTGCCCCTCGGCGCGATCTGCCTCACCGTTCCGGCAAATCGAATCTGCCGCGGAGGATACTACCAACAAGAATTTCCGGATGAAAGCGTATATTCGGCGCATTGATTTGCGAGATCGAAACTTCACAATCCCCTTCCATTGCAGCAATGAAATCCCAACTTGATATTGTTGTCCCAGTTGTCACTTTCAAAGATGAAGAGGATGGTATCTGGTATGCTTACTGCCCCGTTCTTGAGATTACCGGATATGGAACGTCGAAGCGGGAGGCGGAACAGTCGTTCAGTGTAGTTCTGAAGGAAACCATGACCTACTTGATTGAGCATGGTACGCTGGAAGACGAACTCCGTCGGTTGGGTTGGACGCAGATCGAGGGACGTAAAGTTCCTCCATCGTTGGAGGAGCGCTTAGCGAGTGATGCGGAATTGCGGCGGATGATGACCTACAAACATCAGCTTCGCTACAATGCTCTCCCCGCACTTGCATGAGTGTACGCCTTTCAAATATCTCGCTTCGTGCCATGAGGAAATATCTGCAGTACTACGGTTGCGAATGTACGGGAAGCAAGGGGGGGGCACGAGAAATGGGTGAAACAGGGATTGCGACGACCAATAATCCTGCAATCGCACATCGATCCGGTACCGGAGAGAATTGTCAAGCAGTGCTTACAGATTCTCGGTATTTCGCGGAAGCAACTGGATAGCTGATCTGGAGAATCTCTGATCCTGTAGACTTCCACAACCCTGTCTTCGTTCAGTCTATTCCAGTCTCATGCCCACCTCGCCAGAGTACCTTCCGGATTCCGTTATGGAGAATGTGCGAGATGACGAAGACGGATTTCAACTTGGCTCAGTACCTGAAGTCCCCAACCTTTCCAGCAACCCGTACCGCAACCCCCGCGTGCTCACAACGATTCCGTCGATGTTGAAGGCTTCCATGAACGCATCGAGCACCAGTACTCCTCCGGAGATAATATCTTCCCGTCCCGACACGATCTGCGGAATCTTCTGCAGTTCATCCATCGGCATCCTCAACAGCTCCTCGGTCTTCTCCCGTATCCACTCCCGCTCCAGCCGCGTCCCGTTGATCGCCTCGGTGTCGAACCGCTCGATCCCCCGGAAGATCGCCCCGAGCGTCGTCACGGTTCCGGCCACTCCCACCACGTCGGTTCCCCCCGGCAGAGCGATAGCTTCACCGAAGAGCGCACGGCAATAGTTCCGGGCTTCGTTGATCCCTTCGGGCGAAGGGGGAAGCTCTCTGCGGAAAAACCGTTCGGTGACCCTCACCGCTCCGACATCGATACTTCTCCCTTCGGTGTATGTCCCTCCGATACCCCGGGCAATCTCCGTGCTCCCCCCGCCGATGTCGAGCACGGTCACATCGTCGCCGGCAATGTCCAGTCCGAACAACGCTCCGCTCCAGGTCAGCCGGGCTTCGTCGGAGCCGCTGAGAATGCGGAGCCGAACTCCGGTCCGTTCGTTCATCGCTGCGATGAATTCCTCCCGGTTTGCCGCGTCACGCAGGGCACTGGTTCCGTAGCCGAGGATCTCTTCGGTCCCATGATCCCGCGCAATCCGTCGGTACCGTTCCAGGATCGAGGCGATCCTGTCGAACGTCTCCGGCTGAATCGTTCCCGTTTCATCCACTCCTTTCCCGAGCCTGCCGACCTCATGATAATCGGCCAGAACCTCTACGCTTCCATTCTCATCTCTTTTCCCGATCACCATCAGAACGGTGTTGGTGCCGAGATCGATCACTCCTCGTGTCATAGCACTCCTTGCAGGTCTTCCCTGTGTTTACGGTTCGCGGGTCAACAGTCGGATGAAGAGGGGGGCGCCGATCAGCGCCGTCATTGCCCCTATCGGCAGTTCTCCTCCTCCGGCTCCGGTTGCCGGAAGGAGCGAGCGGGCGATCGTGTCGCACAGAAGAAGGAAGATGCCGCCGAGCAGGACCGACAGGGGCATCAGAAGACGGTGGTCCGGACCGACGACCCGGCGGATCATGTGGGGGACGACGAGGCCGACAAAGCCGATCGCGCCGCAGAATGACGTGACCAGGCCGACGATAAAGGAGGCGGAGAGATAGGTGACGGTGGTGGCCATTTTGATGTTCATCCCGAGACTCATCGCCTGTTCTTCCCCGAGCGCAATCGTGTTCAGCCGGTTGCCGACGAAGAAGGAGGCCGACAGCAGGACCAGAAAGAGGACGGCCGAAACGTATCCGATTTCGACCGATGCCCGGCTCAGATCGCCGAGCATCCACTGGATCGCCCCGCGGACGTTCGGAAGGAAATGAAGGAGAAGGAAGATGATTGCCGCCCCGATTGCCGCCACCATCACTCCCCCCAGCAGAAGGGAATCGGTCCCCGTTCCGGTCTTTCGCCGACCGATCCAGAGGACGATGCCGGTGACGATCGTTCCTCCGGCGAAGGAGAGAATCGTCACCCCGGCCTGACCCGGGTTGAAGGAGATGCCGATCATCCCGGCAATCAGCGGCAGGTTCAGTCCCAGAATCGCCCCGACCGCGCAGCCGTTGGAGATGCCGAGGATATAGGGTTCGGCCAGAGGATTTTTCAGCAATGCCTGGAAGACCGCGCCGGTTGTCGCCAGTGCTGCGCCGACACCGATGGCCAGCAGGATGCGGGGGAGTCGCAGATCGAAGAGAATCGTTGAGAGGACCTGATCTCCCTTGCCCGTCAAAGCTTCGATCAACCGTGCCGGAGAGACGAGCTCCGGGCCGATTGCCAGTGAGAAAGGGAGGAGCAGAAGCAACAGGAGGGAAAGACCGAGGAACGGAGGGAGAAAGGTCTTCCGGGTCAGTCGGCGACGACTCAGGGGGATGTTCATCATTCTCCCCTCGCCGACTCCAGTTCCGCATCGAGCGCCCTGACCAGTTCGCTGATTCCCTCGCCGCTGACCGAGGAGATCAGCCGGGGAGGTTGCCCGTCGAACCGAAGGGCGCGCGCACGTTCCAGATCTTCTTTCGCCATCCCGTCAACTTTCGTCAGGCAGACGATGCGGGGTTTCCAGAGCATCTCCAGATTGTATTTTCCCAGTTCGGTCAGGAGCGTGGCGAAGTCCTCTTCCGGCGTCGGACTCATCCCGTCGATCAGGAAGCAGAGAATGCCGGAGCGTTCGACGTGGCGGAGAAATTCATGGCCAAGTCCTTTCCCCTCGCTGGCCCCTTCGATCAGTCCGGGAATATCGGCCACCACAAACGACTTTCCCGCCTCCACCTGCACGATGCCGAGGTTCGGCACCAGCGTTGTGAAGGGGTAGTCGGCCACTTTCGGTTTTGCCGCGCTGATGCGGGAGATCAGCGTCGACTTCCCGGCATTCGGAAAGCCGACAAGTCCCACATCGGCCAGCAGTTTCAGTTCAAGCCGTATCGTCCGCTCCTCTCCGGGTCCCCCCTCCTCGAAGCGGCGGGGCGCCCGGTCGCTCGGCGTGGCGAATGTCGCGTTCCCCCGTCCGCCGGTCCCTCCCCGAGCCACGATCAGTTCCTGTCCGGCTTCGGTAAGATCGCCGATCAGTTCTCCGGTCTCGTCGTCGTAGATCATCGTCCCGACCGGAACGGCAAGTTCCGCCGGCTCGCCGAACTTTCCGTTCTTGTTCCCTCCGGCACCGTTCTTTCCGTTCCCCGCCGTGTACTCCCGCTTGTAGCGAAGGTCCATCAGTGTCGAGAGATTCCGGTCGGTCCGGATCACGACATCCCCGCCGTTTCCCCCGTCGCCGCCGTCGGGTCCCCCTTTCGGCACAAACTTCTCCCGACGGAAACTGAGGGCTCCATGTCCTCCCGATCCGGATCGGACCCGTATGGTTGCGGTATCTATAAACACAATGTTCTTTCCCTTGCTCGCTTCTCTGTCTTCTCGTTTGATAATTGCAGATGCCGGCTCAGTTCCCGCCGATCGGCGTCAGATAGCGGCCGTAGACCGCATCGGTGAAGCGGATGGCGGTGCGGGAATAGGGATCAACGTCGAAGCGGATGAAGAGCTCGTCCAGAATCCGGGAGGCTTCGCGCCAGGTGTCGGCGGTGTTCAGCAGGTCAAGCGTTTTCTCGTACTCCTCCCGCTTGCGATTGAAAATCTTCTTGACGACCTTCCGCTCCAGCATGGCATCGATGTATTTGCGGACATCTTCAAGCGAAGCGGTCTCCGTCTCCTCCTCTTCGCCGACGGCAGACTCTTCAGACGATGTCTCTTCATCCTGTCGGCGATTCTCCTCTTCTTCACTTACGGTTCCGCCCGTCTCCGAGGTCTCCGCCGCTTCCTCTTGTGCCGCTTCTTCATCCTCTCCACTCTCGTCCGCTGTCCCGTCGGCTTCGATTTCCTGCGATGTCTCCGTCGCAACGTCCTCTTCCTCCTCATGCTCCATTCCGGCAGAGGAAGAGGAGTCGGTCTCCTCGTCATTCTCCACGATTCCCTTCTCTTCTACTGCCTCTGCCGTTTCGTCCCGCGATAGCGTTTCGGTCCGGGACGGAGTTCCGCTGATAATTTCTTCAATCTTCCTGATTCCGTTCCCCCCTCGTTCTTCCGGTTCCTGCTCCACTTCGTTCTCACTTTCGTGATCGGTCTCTTCGGCTTCAATCAGGATGTCGATAATCGGCTCGGTTGCCGGGGCGCTTCTCTTCTCTTCGGACTCTTGGGCGAAAACGTTCTCCGGTGTGGAGTCGGGCGGAAGGGGGTCCGGACCGATAAAGAAATCATTGCCGGGAGGATCGGTGGCGGAGCCCTCTTCGCCTGCACTCTCTTCTTCGCTCAAGGTTTCCTCCGGAGTCGGGTCGGTCGATACCGGAGCCGCTTTTTCTTCCGGCACTTCCCCGATCTCGGCAGATGACGTTTCCGCTTCGCCTGAAGGCACATCGGAGTTCAGAGAGATAAAGGGTTCAGTGGGGGGGAGAGTCGGGTCGATTATTCCCCCTTCCTGAAGTTCTCCCCCCTGAAGATGTTCGCGGACCACGGCATCGAGCGCGTCGTCCTGATAGACCGAGGAGAAGTCGACGTCCGGTTCTTCCTCGGCGTTTGTCAGCAACTCGTCCATCATCATCGCAAAGGAGTCGGGCGTCAC
>CAMLOB010000114.1 GCA_946481475.1 uncultured Chlorobiota bacterium
ACCGGGTCGTCGGTTCCGAACCGGAGCCGACGATGCTGGTGCTGTGCGGAGGCGGAAACAACGGCGGAGACGGACTGGCAATTGCCCGTCACGCCGCGATCCACGGCTATTACGTTACCTGCCTTCTTCTTGCTTCCGAAGACAAGCTGAGCGATGACGCCGCCCTTCAGCTTCGCATCCTCCGTTCCTTTGATGTGGAGATTCTGGAGGTCTCTCCGGACGAACCTGATTTCTCTTCCCTTCCTCCTTCTTGCTCGGTCATCGTCGATGCCATGCTCGGCACCGGAGCGAAGGGAGAACTCCGCTCTCCTTACGGCGAGGCGACCGCATTTGCCAATATGGTGGATGGATTGAAAGTCGCCGTCGACATTCCGACAGGTCTGGATGCGGATACGGGAGAGTGCCCGGGAGAAGGATTTGCGGCCGATCTGACCGTGACGATGGCCGCGCTGAAGCCGGGCCTGCTGTTGCGTGACGGACCGGAACTGACCGGAGAGATTCTGGTCGCCGATATCGGCACACCCGATTGGCTGTATCAGGAGAGTCTTTGCCGATTGATTGATGAAGAGATCGCCCGCGACGGACTACCGCCGCTTGATCCACATCGCCACAAGTACGACCGGGGAAAGGCTCTGGTCCTGGCCGGAAGCCGTGACATGCCGGGGGCTGCGGTGCTGACGGCGACCGGGACGATCTCCGCAGGAGCCGGACTGGTTGTGCTCGGTACGCCGGAATCGGCCGCATCGAGAGTACATCCGAAGCTTCCGCCGGAGATCATGTCGCTGGACGCAGCAGAGGATGATGGAGAGTTTTCCGCCGAGGCGTTCGAGGAGATTCTGGAACGGCTCGAAAAGTTCACGCTCATTGCTCTCGGTCCCGGCATCGGTCGGAAGCAATCGACGTCACGGTTTGCGCGGGATATCGTCCGCCGCTCTCCTCTCCCGGTCATCCTTGATGCCGACGGACTCTACGCATTCAACGACATGCCCGATCATCTGGCCGAACGAAAGGCCCCGCTGGTCATCACTCCCCATCACGGCGAAATGGCCCGGTTGCTCGGCGTCGAAACGGAAATGGTCTCGAACGATCCGCTCGGCATCGCCCGCAGAGCCGCCGGACGATTCAACTGTATCGTGGTCCTGAAAGGAAGCCCGACGGTGGTGGCCGAACCGGAAGGGAGAACGTGGATCAACGGGACGGGGAATCCGGGCATGGCGACGGCGGGAACGGGTGATGTTCTGACCGGCATCATCGCCGGAATGACGGCGGGACGGGATGCGGACGATCTGTTGCCCGGTGTTCTCTCGGCAGTCTACATTCACAGCCTGGCCGGAGACCTTGCCGCCGAAGAGATGTCCCCCCACGGACTCACTTCCGGCAATCTTCTTGAGTATCTCCCCAACGCGTTCCGGGAGTTGACCGCATGAGGCAAAACGTGAAGGGATTTTCTCTCTACATCCTCCCGTTGATTCTCTACTGCGTCGCCATCTTCGTTCTCAGCTCCAATCCGCTGCCGGAGATGCCCGATTTCGGCTTCGACTTCCAGGACAAGGTGCAGCATGCCGTCGCATTTATGCTGATGACGCTTTTAGCCTATCGCGGCACGACATGGCTGTTGCGACACGGAAAAATGAGACAGGGGGGGATGATGATGATCGCGGTCTGTTTTGCCGCTCTCTACGGAGGGACCGACGAGATCCACCAGATGTTCGTTCCCGGCAGAACCGCCGACATCATCGACTGGATTGCCGACCTGACCGGAGCACTCCTCGCCATCCCGGTCATCACGGTTGTATCCCGAACACGCCTCTACCCTCTCTTCGCCTACCCTCCATCTTCCGCCAAACTTTTCCTCTTTGCGTCTTTGCTCTTTGCGTCCTTTGCGTGATTCTTCTCTCCTCCGCCGCACCCTACTCGTATAACAGATACTCCTCCCGCTTCGAGATATACTCCTTCAGATCATCCTCCCACCACTCCACAATATCCTCGAACGACTCCCCGGCCAGCAACTTCTTCCGAATCTGATCGGTCCCGCAGACCTTGTCGAACATATCCCACCGATCGCTCTTGACCTTGCTCAGCAGTTTCTGTCCCGGATACTTGTCCCGCAGCGTCGTCAGCAACGCTATCGTTGCGGTGAAGGGGGCGCACTGCTCGCCGACCCGCAGAAGCTGAACGCCTCCGCACATCTGTCCGGAAGACATGGCATAGAACGGCTTGTAGCTTGTCGGACGGAAATAGATCCCCTGCACATCCATTCCGTTCATGTATCCGGCGAATTCTCTTCCATCCATCCAGGGGGCACCGATCAGCTCGAACGGCGTGGTGTAGCCGACGCCGATGTTGATGATGGAGATCTCCCCGATGACACCGGTGGCCGCAATGGCAAAGGCACTTTCCGGTTTCGGCACGTGGGGAGAGGTCGGTATCCAGAGCAGACCGGTCTCGCGCCAGGACATCACGCGATCCCACCCCTTCAGCCGGATCACCGTCAGGTCGCACTTCAGTTTTCCCGGCAGCCATCCCTCGCCGTTGGCCATCATCGCAAGCTCGCCGACGGTCAGTCCGTGGACGTAAGGAATCGGAGCCGGACCGACAAACGACTTGAAGTCCATATCGAGAACGTTGCCGTCGACGACATCGCCGCCGATCGGGTTCGGACGATCGAGGACGATCAGCGGAACGCCCTGCTCGGCACATCCTTCCATCACTTTCAGAAGCGTGGAGATGTAGGTATAACTTCTGACGCCGATATCCTGGATGTCGTAGATCATCACATCGACATCCTTCAACATCTCCTTTGTCGGCTTTTTCGTTCTGCCGTAGAGAGAGTGGATCGGCAATCCCTCCCGGACCTCCGTCGCCACATCCTCACCGGCAAGAACTCCTCCGTCGATGCCGTGTTCCGGGGCGAAGACTGCGGTCAGCGTACACTTGTCGGTGGCCAGGAACGCATCGAGCGTCATGTGACGCACGTCCCGACGGACAGCCGTCTGGTTCAGTACCAGTCCGACCCGTTTCCCTTTGACCGGGGCGAAATCATCTTCCACCAGGACATCGATTCCCGGCAGGACCTGTCCTCCGGCATCGGAGAGAACGGCACAGAAAAGAATAAAAACCGAAAAGAAGGATTTCATCAACATAGCTGACTGACTTTATGATTCTCCGTGCTCTTTGTGTCCGCACGCCATCCGCCACGGCGGATTGTATTGAATCTCCCCGAAACGTTGACGGCCCTCAACACTCCGGAAGATTATCCACGAATAAATTCCTGAAGCGACTCGATTTCCTCCAGCGTCTCCAGAAGAAGATCGGGCTGATGCTCCCGCAACTCATCGCAGGAAAGTCCGCCGGTCGCCACGGCCACCGAACGAATTCCCCACCGCTTCGCACATTCGATATCCCTGTTCGAGTCGCCGACAATGATCGCATCCTCATACGAAAACCGATTCCCGTTCAACGCATTGGCCCGCTGAAGGGCAATCGGCGGCAGCAGGTTCCGGTCGACCGCATCCGACCCGAACGCACCGAACGGAAAGAAGCGATTCATGTCGTGCGGCTGAAGCTTTGCCCGTGCCCCGTCGGCAAGGTTCCCGGTCAGAAGACCGAGCGTGACGTTCTCATCCTCGTGAAGAAGATCGAGCAGCAGGGAGACGCCCGGCAGAATCCGCACCGTCTCTCTGTTCAGATGAAGATTCCACCTCTTCATCAGCGCACATTCGAATGCGGCGATCAACCCTTCGGCTCTGGCGCGGGATTCTCCGAGATGTTCGCAGAGATCGAGAAAGATCATGTGGTCGGTCCGACCATGAAAGCGGTAGGTTTCCGGCAGTGCAAAATGCTCCTCTCTGCCGAGCGTTTCGTTGATCACCTCCACAACCACCCGTTGCGAGAGCCCCCGCTCGACCTTCAGAAGCGTGCCGTCGATGTCAAACAGTACAAGGCGCATGAATTCTCTGAAAAAAAACAACTTGCGATGAGCAGCCGACGAGAACTACGAATTTATCGGGCCACCGGCAGTCCGCTCGCTGAGGAGCTCCCCGGCCAGCTCAACCGATGAACGGATATCGTCCCGGATGTATTTCTCCTCAAGCACATTTGCCTTCAGCAATTCGCTCCGGATCGACTCCGACGCCCCGGAGATAATCACTCTGGTCTTGTGCTTCCGATAGTACTTTATCACCTCCCGCAGCCGGTACATCCCGGTGGCGTCAATCATCGGGACGTGGCGCAGACGCAGGATGATCACATCGATCTGCTCACGAATATCGTTCATCGTCTGCTGGAACTTCTGCGAGGCTCCGAAGAAGAGAGGACCTTCAATTTCGTAGATCACCACCCCGTCGGGAATCGCCTGAAGTTCCTCCTCGAACATAGCCTCCCCGTCGGCGGCATCCGTTTCCTCCGGCTGTACCAGATCGATGTGTGCCAGATCGCTCATCCGCTTCATGAAGATAACGGATGAGAGAACAATACCGACCTCGATAGCGACCACCAGATCGAAAATGATCGTCAGAAGGAACGAATCGACAAGGATCAATCCGTCGTAGCGGTTGCTCCGCAGAACCGAGTAGAAGGAACTCCACTCTCCCATGTTATAGGCAACGACGACGAGAATGCCGGCAAGACAGGCCAGGGGAATCAGCTTTGCGAGGGGGGCGGCCGCCAGCATGATCAGAAGGAGAACACCGGCGTGGACGAGTCCGGCTATCGGCGTCCGGCCGCCGCTCTTGACGTTTGTCGCCGTTCGGGCAATCGCTCCGGTCGCCGGAATTCCTCCGAAAAGAGCCGAGGCGATATTTGCCCCCCCCTGCGCCACCAGTTCCATGTTCGAACGATGTCTTCCACCAACCATACCGTCGGCGACAACGGCCGACAGAAGGGATTCGATGCTGCCGAGCAGGGCGATGGCGATTGCCGGCTGCAGCAGATCCTTGAACGCGGCGAAATCGACCGACGGAAATTGCGGCATCGGAAAGGTGTTCGGAATCTCCCCGAAACGTGAACCGATCGTCTCCACCGGAAGGTGGAAAAGCTGAACGACGGCAGTGCAGAGAAGAATGGCAAGCAAGGATCCGGGGACTTTCGGCAGAACCTTCGGGGTCAACACGATAATCAGGATGGTACCGACGGCGATCAGAAGAGCCTGGATATTGAGACTGCCGATTGCCTGAACATAGACCTCCCACTTCTCAAGAAAATCGGCCGGTATCGGTCCGGTCGTCAGACCGAAGAAATCCTTGATCTGCGTGGAGAAGATCACGACGGCAATGCCCGAGGTGAAGCCGACGATGAGTGAATACGGGATGTACTTCAACAGGCTCCCCATCCGGACCAGTCCGAGAATCAGGATGAAGAACCCGGCGATAAATGTCGCAACGGTCAGTCCCTCAACCCCGTGCTCCTGAACGATTCCGTAGACGATAACGATAAAGGCACCGGTCGGACCGCCGATCTGCACACGACTCCCGCCGAGGAGGGAAATCAGTCCTCCGGCAACGATTGCCGTGATGATCCCCTTCTCCGGTGAGACGCCCGAGGCAATAGCAAAGGCAATGGCCAGGGGGAGAGCGACGATGCCGACGATCAGGCCGGAAACGAGGTCAGCGGTCAACTGCTTTGCAGAGATCCCTCCGCGAATCAGCGTGAAGAATTTTGGAGTAAACTCCCGTCGGGATTCTTTCCACCACTTCCGGATCGCGGTCGTTATCATTGCCGTCTCCCTTGCTCCCGCATTCCTTCTATACGTTGAATCTGAAGAACATCACATCACCATCCTGCACGATATACTCCTTCCCTTCAATCCGGTAGAGTCCGGAATCCTTGACTTTCTGCTCGCTCCCCAGACGGATCAGGTCGTCATATTTCTGGACTTCGGCCCGGATAAAACCTTTCTCGAAATCGGTATGGATCACCCCGGCCGCCTGCGGCGCAGTCGCCCCCTTGTGGACAGTCCAGGCACGGCACTCCTTTTCCCCGGCGGTGAAGTAGGTGATAAGTCCGAGAAGTTCGTATCCCTGCCGGATGATGGCGTTCAGTCCCGGCTCGGTCATCCCCATCGACTCCAGAAACTCATTCCTCTCATCGGCATCCAGTTCGGAGAGTTCGGCTTCGATCTTGGCACAGACCGGCACCACCTTGAAGCCGCGCGGTTCGGCAATCCGTCTGACGGCGTCGATATATCGATTGCCGTTCATCACCCCCTCCTCATCGGTGTTGGCGATGTACATGACCGGTTTGTCGGTCAGCAGGTGGAACTCGCCGAGCAACTTCGTCTCCCGTTCGTTCTCCCGCTCGAACGTGATGGCCAGGTTGCCGTTGGAGAGATGATCGCGGAGGCGTTCGGCAACCGCAATTTCTTCCTTCGCCTCCTTGTCGTTGGTCTTCGCCTTGCGGGCCGCCCCCTCGATCCTCTTCTCCACCGTCTCGATATCCTTCAGGATCAACTCGGTCTCGATCGTCTCGATGTCCCGCACCGGGTCGACCGTATCGTCAACGTGCGTCACGTTCTCGTCCTCGAAGCATCGGACCACGTGGGCCACCGCGTCGACGGTTCGGATATGTCCCAGGAACTGATTCCCCAGCCCCTCCCCCTGTGAAGCCCCGCGGACCAGACCGGCAATGTCGACGAACTCGATGGTCGTCGGCACGGTCTGCTTCGGCTTCATGATGCGGGTCAGTTCGTCCAGACGATGATCGGGGACCAGAACGACCCCCGTGTTCGGCTCGATGGTGCAGAACGGATAGTTCTCGGCGGCGATTCCTGCTGAAGTGATGGCGTTGAACAGGGTCGATTTGCCGACGTTCGGCAGACCGACGATCCCACAGGTAAATCCCATTGTATGATTTCGGATTATGGATGCCTTTACTTTGAACCTGCGAAGTTATTGCGGTCGGAGTGAATTTCGGAGAAACACTCGGTAAGCGGGGGGGCAATGATACGGCTGAGTTTGAGACGGACAACCGGTTGCTGATAGCTCATAGCTGACCGCTCGACTACCGGAACTCACGCAAAGAGCAAAGCCGCAAAGCCCACAACTGATAGCTGACCGCTCACCGCTCATAGCTGACCCCTCACTGCTCATAGCTCATAGCTGACGGCTCACTGCTCATAGCTCACTCCCCCCCATCCTCCCGAACCCCTCTTCAAGTCGCGTCGGCCTCCACCCGAGTTCTCGCAACTTCGACGTATCCAGCCGAATATCGCTCGAACCGCCGACGTAGCCCTCCAGTTCGGAAGTCCTGATGATATGACAAAGGGATGCGTCGACTCCGCGGAACCGGGCGTAGCGAAGAGCGAATTCCGCCCGGGTCATCCCCTCTTCTCCTCCGCAGACGTAGAGTTCTCCCACCGTCTCTTCCCGGTCTATAAGAAGTTCAATGGCCGAAAGGAGATCACCGACATAGAGGAACGATCTGATCTGATCGCTGAAGACCGGTGCCCCTTCCCCCCCCTCCCACTTCCTGTCGAGAAACTGTGTGAAGCAGTTCGAGCGGGGCGTTCCGTTGCCGAACATGTTGGTCGGTCGAATGATCGTCCAGCCTCCTCCCTGATCTTTCACCCGCTCCTCTGCCTCCAGCTTCGAATCGCCGTAGCCGCCCGTGCCGGTGATCCGGACGGAAGACGTTTCGTTGACCAGTCCGGCATCGGGAGGATAGACGAAATCGGTTGAAAGGAAAATGAGGCGTGCTCCGGCACGGGTTGCAGCCCGGGCGACATGCGATGTGCCGAGAACGTTGACCTGATGAAGAATATCGGGGGGATGCTGAAGTTGCGGCCGGGCGAGGGCCGCCGCGTGGAGAATAATATCGGGTTGGAAGCGGCTCACTACATCTTCGACCGCGTCCCCGTCCTGAACACTTAATTGGACGGGAGCATGAACACGTTCCGAGTGGTTGTGCAAGTAGTGAGGAAGAGAATGGAACGTTGGTTGAACATAAAATCCACGATCTGTGAAATAGCGAACCGCGTTCCAACCCACAAATCCGGAAGCGCCTGTGATGAGCAGTCTCATCGCCGGGCTCCGATTATGTCAAAGAAAAACCGGTGGGGGGACGTTCCCCCGCACGATCTATTGCCCATTGCCGAACTTCTCCAGAAACAATGCCGCACTTTTGATTCCCCGGTGATAATTCTTCAGATTCATCTTCTCATCCGGTGCGTGGGCGTTCTGGTCCGGCAGACCGAAGCCCATCAGGACGACCGGAGCCTCCAGATTCCGCTCGAAATCGGCCACGATCGGAATCGAGCCGCCGTTGCGGATCAGGAAGGGCTTCGTCCCGAACGCCTCCTCAAGAGCTGCAAGGGCCGCCTTCACCGGCTTCGAGTCGGTCGGCGTCAGAGCAGGAGGACCGCCGTGCAGGTCGTGAACCTCGACGGTGACGCCCGGCGGCGTGTTCTCCCGGACAAACTGCCGGAATTGCTCGCCGACCTTCTCCGGATCCTGGTTCGCCACAAGGCGCATTGAAATTTTCGCCCCTGCTTTCGACGGAAGGACCGTCTTGGCCCCCTCCCCCTGATAGCCTCCCCAAATACCGCAGACATCGAGCGTCGGACGTGCCCAGAGTCGTTCCAGATCGGTATATCCCTCTTCCCCCACCGTGTCCGGAATGGTGATCATCTTCTCGAAATCCTCCTCGCTGTACGGCAATCGTCCAAGCTGCTCCCGCTCCTCCGGGCTGACGTCGATCACATCTTCGTAGAAGCCGGGCAACCGAATGCGCCCCTTCTCATCCTTTAGCTTCGCGATCATCGTGCAGAGCGCATTCAACGGGTTTGCGACGACGCCCCCGAACATCCCGCTGTGCAGGTCGCGGTCCGGACCGGTCACCAGCAGTTCGAAGTAGGCAAGTCCGCGCAGACCGTAGGTGATCGACGGCATGTCGTAATCGTACATCGGGGTGTCGGAGATCATCACAGCATCGCAGGCCAGCAGCTCCTTGTGTTCGGCAACGAACGGTTCAAGGTTCGGCGAACCGATCTCCTCCTCCCCTTCGATTATCAGCTTCACATTCACCGGAAGCGAGCCTTTCGTCTTCAGCCAGGCCTCGATCCCCTTCATGTGCAGGTGCACCTGTCCCTTGTCGTCGACCGAACCGCGGGCATAGATATCATCGCCGCGGACGTCCGGTTCGAACGGCGGACTGGTCCAGAGTTCGAGCGGCTCCGGGGGCTGGACATCATAGTGTCCGTAGATCAGAATCGTCGGTTTCCCCTCGGCGTGGAGCCAGTCGGCGTAGACGACCGGATGCCCGGCGGTCGGGTAGACTGTCGCGTTCTCCAGACCGATCTCCTCTGCCCCTTTCCTGACCCATTCGGCGGCGGCGGCCACGTCGCCGGAGTGTTCGCTCCGGGCGGAAATCGATGCGATTCTCAGAAAATCCTT
>CAMLOB010000115.1 GCA_946481475.1 uncultured Chlorobiota bacterium
AGATCTTCCTGAACTCCGTTCTCGCCCTTCTGCTGAGCGGCGGGGTTACCTTTATCCTGCTCGATTCGTCCGATGCTGATCCGGCGGAATCTTCCGTCGTCCCCCGAACGGAAACGGTTCGCGAACATCCGTCCGAAGAGCCGGTTCCGCCCCAGTCGAAGGCTGGCCCGCTCGGAGGTGCCGGGGAGACAGTGGTAGAGAAGGCGAAAGAGAGAAGTGAGACCGGTTCCGCAGAGAACCGGCTTTCCGCCGATGCCCCTCTGTCGCTTCCGGTCTCCCGTGCCGATGCCGGATTGGATGCCGATCCAAAGGAACAGGTGCAGACGTCTCCGGCGGAAACCTCCCGGATCATCACCCGGAAACGGAACAGATTGCATTTGCAGATGAAAGTGGATTCGATCCGGAAAGAGTAGGGGGGGAGATCGCCGAAAAAAAAGATCTTCATACAAAAGAAGCCGGGACTCCATAGGTGGGGCCCCGGCTTCCTTTTATCCTGCTGATCCGATGCTGTCCGGAGTCTTATACCTTCTGTCCGCAATAGGCGTTGAAGGCTCCTTTCAGATTATCGGCGATCTGCTCGGCTGTGTATCCCTCGATATGATGGCGCGGCACGGCGTGAATCACCTGCCCTTTCTCCATCAGGACGAACATCGGCGACGACGGCGGAAAACCGTGGACGTAGCTCCGAGCCTGCTCGGTCGCCTCGCGATCCTGTCCGGCAAAGACCGAGACCACCTGGTCAGGAAGGGTGTCGTGTCCCATTGCAAGCCGCAGGGCCGGGCGGGCGCTGCCGGCCGCGCAGCCGCAGACCGAGTTGATGAAGAGCAATGTCGTTCCCTCCTTGCCGAGCGCCTCGTCCACCGATTCCGGTGTCCGGAGTTCCTTTACGCCGAGCGCAGTTATCTCATCGCGCATCGGCTGGACGAGCGTCGGATCGTAAAGCGGCGAAAGTGGAAGATTCTGCATAGAAATCCTTGTTGTGCTGTGTATGGTTATGCGAAAAACGGAGATCTCCGTCCTCCTGTACTGTTCCGGGCTTCAAAATCGGCTTTTCTGACGGTTTGCACTCTCACGACGTGTATCAAAGCCGGTCCCGTGACAATCACCAACATATAATATGGGAAGACTTGAAATCCTGCCGGTGAAAGAGTAGTTTATCCCCTTTGACTTGTTGCAACCAAACGACCACGTATGTCTGATCTGAGAACCGGCAAGGAAATCGGGCTGAACGGCCGGCAGAAGGAAGAAGCTCCGGAGAATCCTCCGGTCCGGACCGATTTTCGCGATCCGCAATATTTCGTCAATCGTGAACTGAGCTGGATCGACTTCAACGAACGCGTTCTCGAGGAGGCCGAAGACCCGACGAATCCCCTGCTTGAACGCCTGAAGTTCCTGGCCATCTTCTCCTCCAACCTCGACGAATTCTTCATGATCCGCGTCGCCGGTCTGCGCGAGCAGGTCTCGGTCGGCGTTGTCGAACTTGCCGCCGACGGACTGACGCCGCTGGAACAATTGAACGAGATCCACCGGAAGCTGGAGCCTCTGCTGAAACGGCAGGATGCCTGTCTGCTGAACGAGGTTCTTCCCGGACTTCAGGAGCGTGGAGTAACGATCCGGCTACTGGAGTCTCTTCCGACCGCCGAGCGTGATCGTCTCGAAGAATACTTCATGCAGGAGGTCCTGCCGGTTCTCACACCTCTCGGAGTCGATCCGGGGCGTCCCTTTCCTCTGCTGCTGAACCGGAACCTGAACATCGGCTTTGCGTTGCACGATCTTCACACCGAATCGGAATCCGAAAGCGAAAAAGGGGGGAGCTTCCACTTCGCCGTGGTGCAGATGCCCTCGGTTCTCGGACGCTTCATTCCGGTTCTGCAGGATACGCCCGGCTTTCACTTCGTTCTGATCGAGGAGCTTGTCGCCGCCCACGCACATGCCCTTTTCTCCGGCCTGGAAATTATCTCCGGCAACACCTTCCGCGTCACCCGCGATGCCGACATCGAGATCGCCGAGGAGGAGGCGGACGATCTGCTGAAAGTGATGGAGGAGCAGATCCGGCGTCGGAAGTGGGGAAAGGCGGTTCGCCTGGAGGTGGACGAGAAGATGCCGGAACGGATCCGGAATTTTCTTCGGGGTTCGCTTGACCTTGAAGTCCAGGATGTCTACGAGACCAGAGGGCCGGGGAATGTCGGGGACTTCATGACGCTTCACAGGGTCGACTGTCGGGAGCTGAAGGATCCCCCCTTTACCAGTCGGTCGTTGCTGAGCTTTCTGGATGAGGAACGAAGCATCTTCTCGGTCATTCGCTCCGGGAACATCCTTCTGCACCACCCGTTCGATTCCTTCTCCGCCGTCGTCGATTTCATCAAGGGGGCGGCAAACGACCCGAAGGTGCTGGCGATCAAGCAGACGCTCTACCGGACCGGTTCGGATTCGCCGATTGTCGACGCGCTGATCAAGGCGGCCGAGAACGGAAAGCAGGTGACCGCTCTGGTGGAACTGAAAGCGCGGTTCGACGAGGAGAAGAATATCGAGTGGGCCAAGCGGCTGGAGCAGGCCGGCGTCCATGTCGTCTATGGCCTTGTGGGCCTGAAGACCCACTGCAAGATCGCCATGGTTGTCCGCAAGGACGACACCGGACTTCCCCGCATCTATCTCCACCTGAGCACCGGCAACTACAACCCGGTGACCGCACGGCTCTATACCGACATCGGCATGTTCACCGCCGATCCGGATATGGGATACGATGCGATCAACCTCTTCAATTACCTTACCGGCTACAGCGCACGGATCGCCTGGCGCAAGCTGGTGATGGCGCCGATGAATCTTCGCGACCGGACCGTGGAGTTGATCCGTCGGGAGGTGGAAAAGCATACGCCGGAGAATCCGGGGCGGATCATTGCCAAGATGAATTCGCTGGTCGATCCCGGCATTATCCGCGAGCTCTATGCCGCTTCTCAGAAAGGGGTCCGGGTCGATCTGCTGATCCGGGGCATCTGTTGTCTGCGACCCGGACTTCAGGGGATCAGCGAGAACATCCGGGTGGTCTCGATCGTCGGTCGCTTTCTGGAACATTCCCGCATCATCTATTTTCACAACGGCGGGGAGGAAGAACTCTACCTGAGTTCGGCCGACTGGATGCCCCGCAATCTGAACCGTCGCGTCGAGACGATGTTTCCGGTCGAGGAGCCGGCCAACAAGGCGTTGCTCAAACGTATTCTGGACATCTATCTGATGGATACGCGGAAGGCCCGGGTTCTGATGCCGGACGGTTCCTATCGGCGGCTGGAGCCGGAACCGGAAGAAGAATCCTTCTCGTCACAGGACGAACTGATCCGCCTGACCGCCGAATGGATTCGCGAAGAGACAATCTCCGCTCATCTCTCCCCCCGGGCGGTGCGGGGGAAGAGGGGGACATAAACCGGTCGAGTGTGTGTGGCCGCCGCGGCGAATGGGTGGGGGAAGAGGAATTGTCGAAGGACGATTGTCGAATGGCGATGCCGGGGCGTCCAACCGACTCCGTTCATTGCCACGTTCGGTTGTGCTTGCATTTCAGCAGGCTTTTGTCCGACTCAATCGTTACACAAAACTCCGTTTCCTTCCTTGCTCCCGGTCCGAAACGACTTCATCTTATCCGGTGTTCGACCCGCCTGCGGCGGGGCACTCGTCATTCGATAACTGGACGCTTGAACGAAATCGCATCATTTCTTGCACTCAACGGCGGTCCCGGACTCTTCCTGTTCTGTCTACTGGCCGCCACGATTCTGCCGATCAGTTCCGAAGCTGCCCTGCTCGGGGCGATGTCTCTCGGTATGGATGCCTGGGAAGCCCTCGGTTGGGCCTCGGCGGGAAACTGTGCCGGCGTTGCGTTGAACTATCTGATCGGACATGTCTTCAGCGAAAAGGTCCATGCAAAGCTTGACCGGGGGAAGTCGGGTCGCAAGGCCCTGCAATGGGTGGATCATTACGGTGTCTGGTGTCTCCTCCTCTCCTGGACCCCCTTCCTCGGCGACCCCCTGACCTACGCCGCCGGAATCTTCCGGATCCCCTTTCACTACATCATCTGGATCGCCTTCCCGCTGCGGGTGGCGCGGTATCTGGTCTTTGCGGTGTTTTATGTGTGAGGTGGGAGTTCGTGGAGTTTGTAGAGTTCATAGAGAGGAGAGTGGGTGAGGGAAGGGAAATTTCGATTCGTCGAATATGTGTGCGTCGTAGGGGGCAAAAACCTTTGCCCCATCGTTTCGCCACAGCCCCATCGTTTCATTGCCGATTGAGTGTGACGCCGATCTGCGAATGCCGAATGACGATTTGCGAATGTGATCGAGTTGAGTTGTCCGGGAATTTTGCTCCACCTTCAGCCGGTTCTTATCTTCCCGCAAAACCACGATGATGAGCTATATGAACGGACAGGGCAAATTCCAGCATCTTGATCGGGAACAGGCGTCGCTTCTGCTGAGGAAGAGACTGAGCTGGATCGGAGGGAGCGTCGGCGTGCTGATGGCTCTGTTCTGGATTACCCTCAGTACGCTCTTCATCGGATCGTTCCCCCGCGCCGGGTCGCCGGTCTTTCTGATCTTCCTCTTCCTGGCCGTTCTCCTTCTCGGTTTTGCCGGGATGATGCTTGGCCGGCGCTACTGGCGGCGGATCGTCTCCAAACCGTAACATCTCTTCGCTCTCCCGGGCAGTCCTCCCGAAATTGCTACCTTTGTCCCTTTCATTCCGTGTCCGGAACCATCAATCATTACGCGCAGATTTATACCATGAAACTTGTCAGCTATCTTGACCGAGCCGAGCGGAGAAGCGAGGGAGCAGAAGGGAAGCTGGGACTTGTTCTCGACGACACGCTTGTTGTGAACCTGCTTGCGACGGCACCGCGCTATCTGGCCGTGGCCGCCATGAACGATAACGTCCCGCTGGAGTCTCTGGCAACGATGCGGTCGCTTCTTGCAGGGGGAGAAGGGGCACAAACCTTCGCGCGGGATGTCGCCGCCTGGGCCGACCATCACCGCGACGATGTTGAAACCGTCCCGATCTCCGATGTCCGGCTTCTTGCCCCCGTGCCGAACCCCCCTTCGATGCGTGACGGCTATGCCTTCCGTCAGCATGTCGAAGCTGCCCGCCGGAACCGGGGAGTGGAGATGATTCCGGAGTTCGATCAGTTTCCCGTTTTCTACTTCACCAATCCTTCCTCAGTCTCCGGTCCGGGTGATGTGGAGGTGATGGAACGCCACCTTGAGCGACTCGATTTTGAACTTGAGGTGGCCGTGGTGATCGGCAAGACCGGACGGAACATCAAAGCCTCCGAGGCCGACGACTATATCCTCGGCTACATGGTCTTCAACGACTGGTCGGCGCGGGCGATGCAGATGGAGGAGATGAAGCTGAGTCTGGGCCCGGCAAAGGGGAAGGACTTCGCCAATACGTTCGGTCCGTGGCTGGCGACCCGTGACGAACTGGTGGACAAGCGACTGGCCGGAGAGAAGGGCGAGCGGTACGATCTGACGATGATCGGTCGGGTCAACGGCGTGGAGGTCTCGCGGGGAAACCTGAAGGATATGACCTGGACGTTCGCACAGATCATCGAGCGGGCCTCCTACGGCGCAACGCTCCGGGCCGGTGATGTCATCGGCTCCGGAACGGTCGGCACCGGCTGCTTCCTTGAACTGAACGGTTCCGGCATCACCAACCAGTGGTTGCAGGACGGCGATGAGGTCGAGCTGGAGATCGAACGCCTCGGCACGCTGAAAAATCGCGTGGTGAAGGTCGGATAGGGAGAAAACAACAACGGAACTTCACTGAAAAGGCATCCGCTACGTCGGATGCCTTTTTTGTTGGGAAGATGGAAAACCCTCCGGAGGTACTATCAAAACGTCCGTTGATGTGTTAATGAAGGAACGATGAGACGTCTTTACCCGGGCATTGCGGTAACGCAACTTGTGGCGGCACTCCTTTTCTTCGGCTTCTGCGCCGGGAGAGGGGCCGTTGCGCAGGTTGCGGGCGAGGGGACCGAGTTCACTCTCGCTTTTCCCTATCTCTCTCCGTCGGACAGGAGCGAGACGGAACGGATCCGCCTGCTCGTGACCGGCGATCCCGGCACGCCCGTCGAGCTTCGCTACGGCGCTACCGGTGCGACGCGGAATTTTACGCTCGGACCGAACGGCTACAGCGAGTATGTCATCGACACGACCGATATCGCCTTGCCGTGGGAAGAGGGTCTGTTCGACCGAAGCCTCGACGTCCGGGCACCCACCCCGATTACTCTTGCGGTGATGCTCGACCGGGGGACCGCCTCCGAAGCCTTCGGCGCGATTCCGCACCGGCTTCTCGGAACCACCTACACCACTCTTTCTCTCCGCAGTTTCTATCAGGGATCGTTTGTCGTCGTTGCCGCAACCGAAGACAACACGTCGGTGACGATTACGCCCCGCCTGCAGACGAAGGGGGGGAGACCGCCGAGCCTTCCCTTCACCGTCGTTCTCGACAAGGGAGAGATCTACCAGATGCTGTCGCTTGAGCGGACGAATTCGGATATCAACGACGACATGAGCGGATCGCTGGTCGAGGCCGACCGGCCGGTGGCGGTCTGGAGCGGAACCACGTGCGCCAGTCTGCCGACCGCAAGCAAGGTCTGCGGCCCGGTGATCGAACAACTCCCGTCACACGAAGCGCTGGGCAGAACGCATTTCTTTGCCCGCTATCCCGCCGAGCAGGGGGCGTTCTGGAAAGTGATGGGGACGTGCGGTCCCACCCGGCTTCAGACTCCCGATCTCCTTCCGGTGATCGATTCTCTGATGCCGGATCGGACCGGCTACTCCGGCGAAGCCTTCGGTGACGGAAGGATTGAAAGCTCCGCTCCGGTGGTTGCGGCCCATTTCGGCGTCAACCTCGATCCGCGGGTAACCGACCTGGGTATGGCGACCGCTGATGCCGTCATGTCTCTGCTGACGCCGGTCGAGCAGATGGCCGGAACCCATCGCTTCGGCGTTCCGACCCTGGCGTCACGAGGCAATGATATTGAGGTCCCCTGGATCCACACGGTCAGCGTGGTTCGTTCCTCTCCTTCGGTTGTCGTGCAGCTCGATGGAACCCCTCTTGTCTTCAACGGCCTGTTCGCTTCGGCCATAGTGGGACCGGGAAAACATGAGGTGGAGGGGACCGGTCCGGTTGCGGTAACCGTCAACGGCCGAAGCTTCACCGACGCCTATGCCTTCGTTCCGGCTCCGGTCATACGCCGCGGGGAACTTCGTTCCGACGGCATCTTCAACCATATCTGCGGTGACGAGTTCGATACGGTCGTCTATATCGCCAACACAGGTTCGGCCGACGTCACGGTGGAGAGTGTTGCGTTTACCAACGGGTTGTCGGGGACGCTCATCTCCCCTGATCTTCCGTTTACCGTCCCGGCAAACGACAGCATTCAGGTCCGGCTTCGCTTTACCAATCTGCGGTCGGGAAGCGACAGCGGGATGGTGGTCATGAGCCGGAAGCTCTGTCATGACCTGACGGTGCTGGAACTGCCGGTCGATCTGAAACCGGATCGTCTGACCTTCAATCCTCCTTCCGGCGGGCTTCTCACGTTTCCTCCGGCTTTTCCCGTCTCCCCGTGGGTCGACGCAACAATGACGGTCACCAATCCGACCTCATATCCGGTCACGATCGCCTCGGCTGCGATCACCCCCTCGTCGATCACTCTTGCCGATCCGACCATACTCCCCCTTACCATTCCCCCCGGCGCTTCCCGTCAGATTGTTCTGCGATACGTTCCGGCTCCGGGCGACCGGGAGGTGAGCGGACGTGTCGATTTCTTCACGGCGAATTGTCCGGACACGTCACTCTACGGACTTGATCTCGAAGTTCTGGTCCGCTATCTCCGGGTGATCGAACCTCCGACGCTGAGCCTGAAGTGCGATCCGAAGGAACCCGACACGCTCTCGATCTATCTTATCAACTACGATGCCGTTCCGCTGCAGGTGAAGAATGCGCAGCTTCTGACGGGGGGGGGAGATTTCACTCTTCTTCCGACCCATACGTTCCCCTCTCCTCTCGCTGCGGTGGATTCCGTCCGCTTTGACATCCTCTACACTCCCGGTCCGCTGGGAAGGCACGATGCCGTGCTGGAAATGATTGTGGAGGGAAATGGTCTCGATACGCTTCTCGGTACGGTTCGTGTGCAGAACGAGCTGACCGAATTCTCGCTGAACGTCTCCGCGCTTGACTTCGGGCGTATTCTCTGCGACACTTCGGGACCGCGCCGATTATCTATCCGGAATACCGGCACACTTCCGCTGGAAGGATTGCGGGTGGAGGCGGTAAGGGGAGAGGAGTTCAGGCTTCAGCGGAGCAGCGACGATGCCGTGCTTCCGGGGGAGGAACTTGTGGTGGAAGTCTTCCCGACAGCCGGACCGGGACGTGAGGCGTTTGATACGATTCGCATTCTCGAACCGACCTGCGGAGCCGAGTTGCTGATTCCCGTTCGCAGCCGATGCATTGCCCGGGGGAATCTCCGGATCGGGTTCTCGAACGAGTCGGGTGAAATCGGAAGCGTTCTGCCGTTGCCTCTTTACCTTCAATCCGAACCGGGATCGTTCGCCGCCGGGGCGCAGGTCATGCTCCGTATGAAACTCCGCTTCGCCGCCGATATGCTCCTCCCGGAAGAACTGACCGAGGATGCTTCCGGTGACCGGTCGTTCAGGATCGTTTCCTCATCGGTAGAAGTCGAAGAGAGAGTCGTGGAGATCGAGCTTTCAGGTCGGCTTGGCGAGGACGGCGTCATTGCGGAACTGCCGATGCTTGTGCTGCTTGGAAGCGACTTCGTCACGCGACTTGAAATCGAGGACTTCAGCTTTGCCTTCATGAACGATGTCTTCGAGGGGGAAGCCGAGCCGACAGAGGGAAGCTTTACCGCTCTCGGCTGGTGTGCCGTCGGTCATCCGCGACTGGTCGATGCTGCCGGAGAGTTCGGACTGAAGGTCCTGCCGAATCCCGCTCGGGACGAAGTCCGCGTGCGGGTCGATCTTGTCGAGGATGGAGAGACAACGCTGCTGCTGTTCGATGCGCTCGGACGTGAGGTCTCCCGGCTTCCCCTCAACGAGGCCGGAGCCGGCTCCTGGCTCGTCCGTCTCCCGCTCGACCATCTCCCGGCCGGAGCCTACAATCTCCTTCTCACCACCCCCACCCAACAACTTCGTGTTCCTCTTCTGATTGAGCGGTAGGGGGGAGAGTTCATAGAGAGAGGAGTTTGTAGAGTTCATAGAGAGAGGAGGATGTGAGTGTAGGGGTATATGAGTAAGCAAAAGCTCATCTCTCAAAGCTCACGGCTCAAAGCTCATCTCTCAAAGCTCATCTCTCAAAGCTCATCTCTCAAAGCTCACGGCTCAAAGCTCATC